>JALSNB010000079.1 GCA_026987225.1 Caldisericaceae bacterium | reverse complement strand
AAAAATCACCCCTCACAAAAATATCATTGAGATAACGGGCGTGCGTTTCCTCCTCCTTTTTCGTACGCCCATTCTTCATTTATATTAAACGCATTTGATGTATCCTCCGTCGATTTGTATGGCTGCGCCGTTTATATATGCCGCATTTTCGGAAGCAATAAATACGACGAGGGAAGCGTACTCTTTAACGGTGCCTATTCTGCCTGTCGGGATATTTTTTGTAATATTCTCCAGCACTTTGCTTTCACTTACGTTTAGTTTTTCGGACTGTGCTTTTACGATGTTCTTTACCCTGTCGGTCATTATATATCCCGGCAAAATACTGTTTGCTGTAATGTTGAATTTGGCAACCGCATTTGACACGCTTTTAATAAATGTGATTATGCCTGCACGTGAAACGTTTGATAAAATCAAATTATCCATCGGTTGTTTTACGCTCATTGAAACGGATGCAATAATCCTTCCCCATTTATTCTTTTTCATATACGGAACGGTTTCATACACAGCATAAATAGTGCTCATAAGATTTAGTTTCACCGCTTTTTCGAAATCTTCCGCTTTCACATCAAAAAATCCTCCGGATGGCGGGCCACCTGCATTTGCAAACAGAATATGAACCGTGCCGAATTTTTCCACGGTTTTGTTTATCGCATTTTTAATATCGCTTCTGTTTGTCACGTCGCCCTGCACAATAAGAACTTTTTTTCCGGTTTTTCCTTCTATTTCTTTTTGAGCGCTCTTCAGATTTTCCATATTCCTTGAAATAATCGCAACGTTTGCTCCTTCGGCAGAGAGTTCCAATGCGACTGCCTTTCCCAACCCTTTACTTCCTGCCATTACCAGAGCAATTTTGCCATTTAATCCGAGTTCCATATAATTCACCTCCGTTTCATTATACAGCATTTGCAAAAATAAAATCAATTCGTATAATAATTTATGCATATTAATGGAACGATTGTAAACACGATAACCGTTATAGCAGGAAGTGCACTCGGGCTTCTCATAGGTGAGAGGTTACCTGAAAGGTTTAAAGCGGTTATCATTCAAGCCATCGGCTTATTTACGTTTCTCATCGGAACCTCAATGATGTTAAAATCAAAGAATCTTATCATTATTTTTCTTGCCTTAATTGCAGGTGGCATTACGGGTGAAGCGTTTAGACTCGAGGAACATCTCAATAATTTCACCGATAATTTAAAAAAGAGAATATCTCCTGACTCAAAAACGTTTACGGAAGGTTTCGTAACCGCAACCCTTATTTTTTGTGTGGGTGCAATGACTGTTGTGGGTTCCATCGAAGAAGGGCTTACGGGCAATGCGACACTTCTCTATACAAAATCCATTATGGACGGAATTACGTCTCTCACTCTTGCGTCGAGCCTTGGCATAGGTGTTATGCTTTCGGCCGTATCCGTTTTTATTATTCAAGGCAGCCTTACTCTTCTCGGTAGCAGTCTTCGTTTTCTTCTGAGCGGCCCGTATCTTAATTCTATCATATCCGCAGGAGGGCTTCTTATTATTGCATTGGGTTTCGAACTACTTGGTGTAAAGAAATTAAAAGTCCTGAACCTTCTTCCTTCTCTTGTTTATGCACCGCTTTTTGTTTACATTGCAACGCTCTTTCACTGATGGTTTACTTTTTTGGAATTTATCCTAAAATGGCATTTGGAGTATTGAAAAGTTTAATGAATAGGAAAGGAGATGAACTATGGGTAGCATTTTAATTAAAACCGAAATTCCCGGGCCAAAGAGCAGGGAAATTGCTAAAAAACGTGAGAGATTTGTGGCATCTCCCATGGGATCGCTTGCCCCGTTCTACATTAAAGAAGGGCACGGAGCCGTAGTTGAAGATGTTGACGGTAACAGATTTCTCGATTTTACCGGTGGATGGGGTTGCCTTGTCGTGGGACATACGCCCGAACCTGTTGTAAATGCAATAAAGGATCAGGCAGAAAAGTTCATACATACGGATTTTACCGCTGTTCCTTACGAACCTTTTGCGGAACTTGCAAAAATGATTTCAGAGCGTGCTCCCGGCGACTTTGAAAAACAGGTTGCATTTTTCAATAGCGGGGCGGAAGCCGTGGAAAATGCCGTAAAAATTGCAAAAGGCTTTACTAAGAGAAAAGCAATTGTCGTATTCGAATATGCGTTCCACGGAAGGACGCTCCTTACGATGACAATGACACATAGGCCTATGCCTTACAAATATGTTTACGGGCCTTTTGCATCCGAGGTTTACAGACTCCCCTTCCCCAATCCGCATACGAATAAAATGAAAATAGGCGATTTCGAGCGTGTATTGAAAGATAACGTATATCCCGAGGATGTGGCAGCTGTCATTATAGAGCCTATTCAGGGAGAAGGCGGCTTTAACGTGCCACCGGAAGGATTCCTTGAAGAAATCCGTGAAGTAACCAAAAAATACGGCATTCTTTTTGTTGCAGACGAAGTGCAGAGCGGTTACGGGAGGACGGGCAAACTCTTTGCCATACAAAACTGGAATGTTGTGCCTGACCTTATCTCTCTTGGAAAATCAATTGCAGCAGGTCTTCCGTTATCTGCCGTTGTCGGAAAAAAGGAATATTTCGATGCACTTCCCGGAAGTTCCATAGGCAGCACGTTTGGCGGTAATCCGGTTGCATGCCGGGCGGGTATTGAAGTTCTTAAAATTATCGATAAAGAGAAACTTCTTGATAGGGCGATAAAATACGGAGAAATTATTGACAAACGTTTCAAAGAGATGCAAAAAAAGCACTCTGTAATAGGCGAAACCCGTGGAATCGGTGCAATGCGGGCGATCGAATTTGTGAAAGACCGCAAAACATGGGAACCGGATTCGGCTACTGCCAAAGCGGTTATTCAGGAGGCAATGAAAAACGGTGTAATCCTTGCAGGCGCAGGTATTCACGGTAATGTAATCCGTCTTCTCATACCGCTTGTAATGAGTGAAGCGGAGCTAAACGAAGGCCTCGATGTACTTGACCGTGCAATAGCAACTGTTACCGGTTAATACATTTGTTTTTATTTTAGTTGTGATATAATAAAAAAAATTTTTGTAGGGAGGTATTATGAATAAGAATTATAAAAGGCTGATAGCCGTATTAATTGCCTTTTTTATGTTGATTGTTGCGGTGTTTCCGTTTGGTTTTGCTATTGGCACGGCTAAAGCCAAAAGCACTATGAGATTCGGGTTAATTCCGAGTTGGAAGAATAGATTGAATTATAAGCATATAACAGTAGGATATGTTAATCCGTCATCACTTCCCCCTTCCGTTGATCTTAGTAGTTTACTTCCGCCAATTGGAGATCAAGGACAGCAGGGCAGTTGTGTGGCATGGGCGGTTGGATACTATTATAAAACTTTTGTTGAACATGTTGAACAAAATTGGGATGTGACAACAGATGCGCATCAGTTTTCACCTGCATTTATTTATAATCAGATAAACGGCGGACATGATAACGGTTCGTCTTTTCCGGATGCGTTTCAGCTATTGGAAGATAAAGGCTGTGATACTTTAAAAATTTTCCCTTATAATGATCAGGATTATACTACCCAACCTACCGAAGAACAACTAAAACTTGCCACTCCTTTCAAAATTCAAGACTATGGTAACTTGTTTTACGGTAGACGTGTCGATGCTTTATATACTCCTTCAAAGCATTGGGAGTGGAAAGGAACCGCTTTAACGGACCAAGATATATACGAGCTAAAAGATATTTTGAATAACGGAAGTGTGTTCGTTATAGGTATTCCCGTATTTGAAACCTGGTATAGAAGCAATTTTGGTCCCAATGACTATATACACTATGTTCCGCAGGACGGAGAAGTTACTTTCTATGGTTATCATGCGGTTACCCTTGTCGGATATGATGATAATGTTCATGGTGGTTCTTTTAGAATGGTAAATTCCTGGGGTCCAAACTGGGGAGACCATGGTTATACATGGATTACATACGATTGGATTAAACAATGCGCAGAAGAAGGATGGCAGATGCAGGATAAATCTCCCGATTTTACAGTAACGGTGGTGCAACCGAACGGGGGTGAACATCTTTCAAACGGAAGCACTTATACTATCAAGTGGAATTCTTCTGATGCCGGTGGTGGAAATGCTGAATTTGCTCAATATGCAAATATATTCTATTTGCAAAATAACCATAAATATACTATTGCAAATCACATTAATAACACGGGCTCCTACAACTGGACGGTACCATCCGGTTTAAGCGGTGATATAAAAATTGAAGTTGATTTATTGGATTCTACATACTTTACCTTAGCTACGGATCAATCCGATGGAATTGTTCATGTGGGTAGCTCTTCCAACCCATCAATTCATATTACTAATCCTAACAATGGTGATACTTTAACAGGAGGTTCGACTGTAAATATCACATGGACTTCATCAAATCTTACAACCG
>JALSNB010000078.1 GCA_026987225.1 Caldisericaceae bacterium | reverse complement strand
AAACTTTCCGCCATTGTGTTTATCGAATTTGCTATATCTCCGATTTCACCGGTGAATTTCGGCATTCTGTAGTCAAGGTTTGTTTCGAGAATTTTTAACCCCTTCTTGATTTTTACAATTTTAAATGTGAATATTGAAGTTACAACGAGTACGAATATTGCGGCAAAAATTGCGGAATATACGGTTACTCTGTTTGATTCCTCCCTGATTTCGTTTATAGGTTTCATAATAATCGGGTAGGGTTCGTCAACGAATACGTACCCTTTTTGCATTTTCTTCGTGTAAACGGACTTTATAACGGTAAGTTTTTTATTAAGTTTATACTTGCTATCGTTAAGGTATATAGTGCTATTGCCTATGGGAGGAATATAATATCCCATTTCAAGTTCAGGAAAACTCTTTTTCAGATTCTTTATGTATTCGTCGAAAGCAGGTTTCAAAAACTTTTGCAAATACAACCTTTGTTTGTCAATGGATATGTGTCCGAAATCGTATTGCCATGCGTTTCCTTCGTACAATTTCTCATATTTGTCCGCTATTTGATCGGCAACCACTTCGATTCGTTTTGCTTCAACCGAAAAGATCTCGTTTCTTACGCTGTTTACCATAACCGAAGTAATAAACACCATAGTGAGAATTACAAACAGAACGAGTGTTGTGGTAAGCTGAAATCTCATCGATTGAAAGAAATGTTTCATCTATACTGACACTTCCTCCGCAAGCCTGTATAACTCTTCGTTTAATGTCTTTCTTTTTGTTACTGCATCTTTTAGGGGTATAAGGGTGATTTTGTTGTCTTTTATGCCGACAAGTTTCCCTTTTTCTCCGCCAAGTAGTGCATCCACAGCATGTTCTCCGAGCTGTGAGGCAAGGATTCTGTCAAATCGCGTAGGAGGTCCGCCTCGTTGAATGTATCCGAGCACAGATACACGAGTGTCCGCTTCTGGCATGTACTTTTTTATTTCTTTTTCAAGGTCTCTGCCATGAATCGCCCCTTCCGCGCAAACAATGAGGTGATGCATTTTGTTCTTTCTGAAGGCCTCTCTCATATTTTCCACAATTTTTTCAATGTTAAAAGGAATTTCGGGCACAAGTATGAAATCCGCTCCTCCGCCCAATCCCGCATCAAGAGCAATAAATCCTGCCTCTCTACCCATTACTTCTACTATAAACGTGCGTCCGTGCGATACTGCGGCGTCCCTTATTTTATCTATTGCATTTATTGCCGTGTTAACCGCAGTGTCAAATCCGATGGTATAATCCGTTCCCCAGAGATCATTGTCTATTGTAGATGCAATACCTATTGTAGGAAATCCGGTTTCGGAAAGTGCGTAATTTCCGCTCTGCGAACCGTTTCCTCCGATAACAATTAATCCTTCTATCTCTGCCGCTTTGAGGTTTTCAATTGCTTTCAATTGATTTTCTTTCTCTTTAAATTCCGGTACCCTGCTTGTTCTCAGAATTGTTCCGCCTCTTTCCAGAATTCCGCTTACATCTCTCGGAAGAAGCGGATGAAAATCCGCATTAAGCAGTCCTTTATATCCAGAATACACGCCTATAACTTCCACTCCTCTTACGTATCCCACACGAACCACGCTTCTGATTGCGGCATTCATTCCGGAGGCATCGCCTCCGGATGTCAGTAATGCTATTCTTTTCATTTTAAGAACACCTTTAAGAGCTCAATCCATTCTTTGGAAACAAGTTTCGGTTTACCGGTCGCATCTTTTAACGGAATGGATATTAATTTATCTCCTTTCAAAGCGGCCATTTTTCCGAAGTCTCCTTGATGAATCATGTCTACTGCTTTTACACCTGCCCTTGTTCCGAGCATCCTATCGAAAACTGTGGGAGATCCGCCTCTCTGCATATGCCCTATCACTGCAGAACGTGTCGGTATGCCTGTTTTCTCTTTTATGAGGTTTGCCACATATTCGGCAACTCCCCGTTTTTGGAGTAATTTATGTCCGAACTGATCCACTTCACTTTCGCTGTCAATCGGAAGTTCCGTTCCTTCGGATACCACGACCAGTGCATATCCTTTTCTTTCAAAATCTTTTTCGAGATGTTTGCACATTGCATCAAAGTCGGGTCTTTCCTCCGGAATTAACACCCAATCCGCTCCTCCTGCTATGCCTGTATACAGTGCTACCCATCCTGCTTCTCTGCCCATTACTTCAAAAACTATTATTCTTTTGTGTGAGCGTGCCGTGTCTCTAAGTCTGTTTAATGCATCCACTGCAACATTAACGGATGTATCAAAACCGAACGTAAAGTCGGTCCCAGAAAGGTCATTATCCATTGTTTTGGGCACTCCCACGACTTTCACGCCCATATCGAATAGTTTTGAAGCAACTCCGAGCGTATCGTCGCCGCCTATTGCAACAAGTGCGTCAATTCCTAATTCTTTTAGGTTTTGGATCGCCCTTTCCGGCCCGCCTTCTATAGAGAAAGGATTTGTTCTCGAAGTAAAAAGGATCGTACCTCCGAAATTTATAATTTCATCCACTTCATTTAGAGAGAGCGGACGTGTGATTTTTTCCATTACGCCTTTCCATCCCTGTTCGATGCCTATTACTTCGTCTCCGAAATCCAGGGCCCTAAAAACAACTCCTCTGATTGCCGGATTTAAGCCGGGGCAATCTCCGCCTCCTGTTAACACTCCTATTTTCATTCTTTAACCTCCTATTCTTTTTATGATTTCTTTTATTGCGAAATTTACACTCTTTATTCTAATCTCTTCCCTGCTTCCGTAAAAATGTTCTTCAAAAACTTCAGTATCTTTGAGAAATACCATACCAATATATGCAAGGCCTATCGGTTTTCCTTCTTCACTTGTTGGCCCGGCAACACCTGTAAAAGAAACACCGATGTCCGAGCCGAGAATTTCCGTAATATTTTTTGCCATAAGGTATGCGGTATCTCTACTTACGGCACCCTTGGTTTTAATTGTATCTTCGGGTATCTTTAAAAGTTTTTCTTTTGCAAAATTGCTATAACTTACAATACTGCCCAAAAAGTATGCGGAACTTCCGGGCACGTCCGTAATTACTTTTGAAAAAAGCCCGCCGGTAAACGACTCCGCCGCTGCAATTGTAAGTTTTTTTTCTTTTAACAGTTTGCCGAGTACTTTTTCTATTTTTTCACTCATCTGTGAAAATTTTACACGTTTTTTTATTTAATGCAAATGTTCCGCTTTCTTTTTTACGACGAATTGGATATAATTGTTAAAAATCGCAATTTAAAGGAGATAAAAATGAGGATAAGTGAGACATTTTTGCCAACTTTAAGGGAAGCGCCGCAGGATGCCGAAATAGTAAGTCATAAGCTTATGCTAAAGGCAGGCTTGATTAGGAAAGTTGCTTCGGGTGTATATTCTTTTTTGCCCTTGGGACTCCGCTCTTTAAAGAAGGTTGAACGAATCATAAGAGAGGAAATGGACAGAGCGGGAGCTCTTGAACTCTTGTTCCCTGCTATACTTCCGCGTGAAATTTGGGATGAAACCGGAAGATGGTCGCTCTATGGAAACGAGATGTTCAAATTAAAGGACAGAAAAGGTAGAGATTTCTGTCTGGGACCTACGCACGAAGAAGCCGTTGTCGATCTGGCTCGCGGAGAACTTCGCTCTTATAAGGAACTTCCTAAAACATTTTATCAAATTCAGGCAAAATACAGGGATGAGATAAGGCCTCGTTTCGGACTGATGCGTGCAAGAGAATTTTTGATGAAGGATGCTTACTCTTTTGACGCCTCGGAAGAAGGATTGGAAAAAACATACGAGAAAATTTTTAATGCGTATATAAGAATTTTTAAACGTTGCGGGCTTACGGTTATACCTATTGATGCCGATTCTGGTGCGATTGGGGGGAAAGTTTCGAATGAGTTTGTGGTTATTTCGGAAAAAGCCGGTGAAAGTGAGTTTGTTTATTGTCCTAAATGCGGTTATGCGGCAAATATTGAAGCCGCAAAATGTGCGGAAGATATGCCGTCCGAAAAAGAGGAAATGCTCCCTTTGAAAAAGGTAGCTACGCCAAACAAAAAAACGATAGACGAAGTTTCGAAATTTTTAAACGTTCCGTCAGCGAAGCTTGTAAAGTCCTTGCTTTATAAGATTGACGGAGAATTTGTTTTGGCCCTTGTTAGGGGTGATGATGAACTAAACGAAGTAAAACTCAAAAACTTATTGCATGGACAATTTATATCTCCTGCAAATGACGACGAAATAAAAAATATCATGGGTGCCTCTGCGGGCTCACTCGGACCGGTTAATGCAAATGTAAAGATTGTAGCCGATAAAAGAATTATGAACATGTATAATTTTGTTTGCGGTGCAAACGAAGATGGTTTTCATTTTATAAACGTAAATGTTAACAGGGATTTTTCTCCGGATACGGTAAGTGACATACGAAACGTAAAAGAGGGAGATAAGTGTCCGAAGTGCGGAACTCCCCTGAAACTCTACGAAGGAATCGAAGTGGGGCATACGTTTAAGCTCGGAACAAAATACTCCGAGAAGATGAATGCGAAATTCCTCGATAAAGACGGAAAGGAAAAATATTTTGTAATGGGTTGCTACGGAATCGGTGTCGGAAGAACGATGGCTGCTGTTATTGAAGAGCATCATGATAAGTTTGGGATCAAGTGGCCGGTGAGCGTTGCCCCCTATGAAGTGGAAATTCTTTCGTTGAATATGGGGGATGATTTGATCAGCAATATCTCGGAAGAGCTTTATAAATTGTTTTCTGATAAAGGAATGGAAGTTTTATTTGACGATAGGGCGGATGTAAGTGCCGGTGTGAAATTTAACGATGCCGATCTTATAGGTATTCCTATTCAGGTTATAGTGGGCAGAACATTGAAAAAAGAAGGAAAGTTAGAGATTAAAGATCGGGAGAGCGGCGAAAAAATGTTAGTAGACAAAGACAGTGCGGTTCATTTTGTTTTAAATATGCTAAAGGAAAAAGTGGATGCTCTACTTAAGTAATTTCTTATTCTCATTGTTTAATTTCTTTTTGGGTTCCGTAATAGGGAGTTTTTTAAACGTTGTAATTTATAGGCTTCCTCATGACGAATCGATTCTCTCTCCACCGTCTCACTGTCCAGTGTGCGGTCATAAACTTGCATGGTACGATATGATCCCTATTTTTAGTTATATATTCCTTAAAGGAAGATGTAGGTATTGCGGTGCGAAAATTTCCATACGCTATCCGTTAATCGAAGCTCTTACCGGTTTTGCTTTTGTAGGTGTGGGATTAAGATTCGGTTGGTCATTGAAATTTTTTGAATATATTACGTTTTCAAGCTTACTGATTGCTGTCGGATTTACGGATCTTTTTTACGGTGTCGTCCCTGACCTTATCGTAATACCGGGAGCCGTTACGGGATTTGTATTTTCGGCCATTCAGGGCAAAAAAGTATTCTTGAGCTCTCTATTCGGTGCTTTACTCCTCTTCGGATTTTTTGTTATTGTTATTCTGCTTACGAGGGGTGGCATGGGTGAGGGAGACGCGACTTTCGGTGCGATGATAGGAAGCTTTATAGGTTTGCAATTTTCAGTTGCTACACTTGTTATTTCTTTTGTTTTGGGTTCAATTGTCGGAATACTGCTTATGATTTTTATGAAAAAGAAGGGCAAGGATGCAATGCCCTTTGGGCCTTATCTTGCTATATCCGCATATTTTGTTGCCTTATACGGGTATGAAATTTTGCTGATTTATGAAAAAATGTTTGGATTTTAAAAATTACTGTGTTATACTTTTAAAAAAGATAGGAGGAAGCGATAGTGTGTGCACTTTTTAAAAGAAACGGCAAAACTCCTGTAATTGGTATAGACCTTGGTTCCGGGTTTATTAAAATGGCGCAATTCAAAGAAACCTCAAAAGGATTAAGCCTTGTTAATTTCGGACTCCTTCCTGTCCCTGAAGGAGCAATTCAGGAAGGCAGAATTATCAGGGCAAAGGAAGTTGCAGATAGTATAAAGGAGCTTTTAAAATTTCACTCTTTTATGGGCAATCGTATTGTGGCGGCTGTTTCGGGCCAACTTGTTATAGTCAAGGAATTGCTTATGGAAAATTTGCCGGATAACGAACTTAGCGAAGCAATAAAGTGGGAGATGGAGAAATTTTTGCCTTTTGCCATTGATAAAGCGATTTTCGATTATCAGATCTTGAGTAAAGTTGTTACTGAGGAAGACGGAAGTGAAAAGTTAGATATTCTGTCCGTTGCCGCTCCGCTTGAAGCAGTCCAATCCATTGTTGACGTGTTGAAAAGTGCCGACCTTGATCCTGTCGCAATAGAGGTTGAGGCATTCTCGGAATTAAGGCTGCTAAAATTCATACCGAATTTCGATCTCGAAAAAAACGACGTTTTGCTTGTAGTTGTTAACATCGGACATAATTACACATCGCTCAACATGATTGATAGCGGAATTGTTCGTTTTTCAAGAACACTTCCTCTCGGCGGTAAGAAACTTACCGAAGCTATTGCACAATACAGCGGCAAATCGTTTGAAGAAGCCGAGGCATATAAAAAAGAAGTTTTTGATCTCAATAATCAAAACGACCCGGTTGTATCAGCTGTAGAGCAACTGATCAATAGCCTTTCCCTTGAAATAAAACGTTCCATAGATTTTTATTACAACAAATACAATGAAGGAAAAACAATGAAAACCGTAATTTTGCTTGAAGGCGGAAGCGCAAATTTAAAAGGGCTTAGCAAATATATCGAGGAGAGCACAGGACATCCTACGGGAATTAACAAATTATTTACAGATATCGCTTATTTTGATCCGAATCTTTTTACCTTGGAATATCTGCAAGAAATGGCTCCCATATTCTCTATTTCGACCGGTCTTGCGTTAAGGGAGCATTCCGCAACTGCCATAAAAAAGGCTAAGAAAATGAAAGCAAAAACCGAAGAAAAGCCTGCACCTAAAAAAAGTATTTTCAAATATAAGAAGGGGTAAATATGGAAACCATAGATATTAACTTACTGCCTGGCAGAAAAAGAAAAAGAAGATTAAGCAAAGAGGAGAAACAGATAATATTTGTAGGTGTATCCGTGTTTTTCCTTTTATTTGCCATGTATAGCGGAGTATGGTTTATTAAAAATGAAAAGGTACAAAAATTAAACGATTTAAACAATCAGATAGGTGCATTGGTGAGTGTCCAGAAAGTGTTGGATCAAAGAAATGCCCTTGGAGGAAAAGTATTTTACTATGAGTCAACAATTAAAAAATATACTTTAAAGCAAAATGACTGGAATATGCTAATAAAGGAAATTGCATCTTCTCTTCCGAAAGAGACTACTGTTAAACAAATCACGGCGGATAGAGGATCTCAAAGTGTTACGATCACCGGAAGTACAAAAGATTTACAAACCCTTGCCTGGACAATGTACGGATTGAAAAACAACAAAGATTTTTCTAACGTAACTTTGAAGAACTATATCGTTCCTTATGGAGGCAAAACAAATACTCAGAAAGGTCCTGCGCTAACAACTTTTACCATTACTTTTAAGTGGAAAGGGATGAAAAGATGAATGATTTAAGTATGAACAATCCTAAAGCAAAATTTACCGTCTGGCTAATTGTTTTTATATTGATAGGCGGTGCTTTCTATTGGTATTTAATAAGGCCGCAATTTTTACAGATCAAGGATCTCGAAAAGCAAATATCCGTTAAGGAAGAAAAGTTGGCTACGTTGCAACTTGCGAGGGAAAGAGAAAAATCATTACTTGACGAAAACAAGCAGTTAGAGGACAGAATTACTGTTTTACAAAAAATATTGCCTTCGGAGCGTAACGAATTTTTGTTTGGTGAGGAATTCCAAACGGTTGCAAAACTGTGCGGCGTAAAAATTGAAAATTTGAATTTTTCAACAAGAGGCGTAAAAGGTGCTCCTTCAAATTCCGTTCCTTTTACTCTTACGATTTCGGCTGATAAGTTAGAAAAAATAAACTGGTTTTTCGTTCATACATCTGTTTTTCCGCAGATTATTTCTTTGACAAATATCAATATATCGAAAGGTTCTGCCTCTCAAGGCGGCTTTAGCCCGATGCAGAGCAAAGGAACACGTTATACCGTGAATATGAACGGTGTAATTTACCTTTCCGGTAGAAAGTAGGAGGCTGAAATGCAAATAATGAATAAAAAAGATGACGTAAAACAAACCAAAAAGAAAACAAAGAGAAGAAAAATTAGAATTTCGAGCAGCACTCTGTATACGATCATTATAATAATCGCACTTTTTGCTATTTGGCAGTGGGTCCTTGTTCCTATGCTGATCGGTAATATCGAAGTTCCTCCCGTAGGGCAAATTCCGCCGGTAAAGAGAGGGGATATAAAATTCGTTGATCAGCAGATTTCAAAAAGGGTTTTGAAAAACGTTCCGTCTCTTGTTCCTCCGAAAGAAGATATAGGAAAAGAAAATCCTTTTGACTGATACGGAGACAAAATGAATAGAATCGAAAAAGTCATAAAAAGAATAAACGAATTAAATTTGGATGCTTTTTTTGTCACCGAAACGTCTAATATTCGTTATATTACGAATTTTACAGGCGAAGATGCATTTCTTTTAATAAAAGGCGAGAAGATTTATCTTATTGTGGATTCACGTTTCACAACTCAGGCAAACGAAGAAGTTTTTAAAGGCGTTACGGTGCTTGAATACAAACCTCCGCTAACAGAATTTTTGGAGAAACTGTTTGTTAAAGAAAAAATTCACTGGCTTGGAGTCGAAAAAAATAGGATAACGGCAGACCTCTACTTGTCACTTTCAGGTATTCCCTTTATTAAAGTTGCGCCTTTAAACGGAATCATTGAAAACCTGAGAATGGTAAAGGATGCGGAGGAGCTGGAAACAATAAGGAGAGCATGCGAAATATCCTCTAAGTCGTTTGAGGAAACGCTTCCCTTTATAAAAGAAGGAGTTAGTGAAAAGGATATCGCTTCGGAGCTTGAGTATAGATTTAGGAAAAACGGTGCGGAAAAAACTTCGTTTGACACGATCGTGGCATCCGGCTGGAGAGGTGCTTTGCCGCACGGACTTGCGTCGGATAAAAAGGTAAAGGCTCATGAATTGATTGTTATGGATTTTGGTGTGTTTTACAAAGGGTATGCTTCGGATACCACAAGAACCGTATCCATAGGAGAACCCGCTAAAGAGGATTTTCGGATTTACGAAATCGTGCGCGAGGCGCAAAAGTTGGGAAGAGATTTTGTAAAGCAAGGCGTTATTTGTGCGGAATTGGATAAGAAAGTCAGAGATTATATCGATAGTAAAGGATACGGAAAGTATTTTATTCACGGGTTAGGGCATGGTGTAGGCTTGGAGATACACGAACTACCTTTCGTTAACGGGCGTTCCGATATAGAATTGAAAGAAGGAATGATTATAACCGTAGAACCCGGAATTTATTTGAAGGATAGATTGGGCGTTCGTATAGAAGATACAATTCTTGTAAGGAAGAATTCTGGAGAGGTGCTTACAAAACTCCCGCACGAACTTATAAAATTATAGAAGCACAAATTTAACTATTGTAATAAGAATTATTACTCCCGTAATATCTCCCATGCTTGTTATTAGTGGTATTACAACATTACTCGGGTCGAGGTGCACTTTAAACGATAAAAATGCCGTAAAAATCGCTACGATACTCATAAGCAGAGACAAAATAAAAAGTGAAAGAGTTGATATTAATATAATTTTATAGAATTGGAAGAGCGGGGTTTTTGTAAATATTCCCATAAGAAATGAAACAATCCCGATGAGAGGCCCTGTAATTAATCCCATAATTATGCCTGCCGAAAGATTTTTCATTACTTCTTGCCCGAATGCAAAGGGCTTGGCATTACCCAAATATAGAGCCGTAGATACACGTGAACCCACTATACCGCCAATAGAGCCCCCTTGTGCGATAACCTGCGGAACAAGTGACAATAAGAGCGGAAACAAGTCGAAGGTTTTGTCTGCACTTTGAAGGAATATACCGGAACCTATTCCTATGGAAAGGCAAATTAGGAGTATGGGGAAGCTCTGCTTTAATATCTGAAAATAGCGATACCTTTTTGGAAATGTATTTCTATTACTTTTAAACCGCGCCCCTTTTAAAAAGATAATCGCAGCGAACAAAATTAGCCCTTTGGAAAGCATTTCTTTTGCCGTTATTATAAAAGTTGCCGTAAAATAAATGGCACTCACAGTAATAATATCTCCCACTACGGGCAAAATCGGTGCGACTATATTGTCAGGGTCAATTTTGTGTTTGAACGCATAGAATACCATTACAAATACAAACGGCAGCAGTATAAGCGAAGATGTCATTGCCGCAATAACGGATATGGAAGAAAGCGTTAAAGAATCGCTGCTTTTGATATGAAAAATCGATGAGAGCGGTGGCGCAATGAACCCTATAATTAACGCAATAGAAGCGGTTAATGTGAAAGAGGCAAATATATTGTGTTTTACAATTTTCGAAAATGCGAACCGAGGTTTTAATATTCCGAGATGCAGCATTGTGCTGAGTCTTTCTCCGAATGCAGCTCCGACATTTCCCCTAAGATCCGTTAAAGCCGGAACAATTATTAAAAGCCCGGGAATAAGTATTAGCTTTTCCCTCATACCCATCAGAACCGTTCCGGTAAGGCTTTCGCCTATGATAGATATAAAGAGGACAGTTAAAGACTGTATGAGTATTTTTCTTAAAGGAGCACCTGTTGTGCTTCTCTTATGAAATTTACGAGAATTTATTTTCTGCTTTTTGACAGTTTTCTTCACTGCCCCTCAGAATTATTACATCTCCCTTTTTAAGTACAATATCGTCCAATTGTTCGTTTATGATGTATTCTTTCCCCCTTCTTACAAACAATGTCTCGTATCCTATTTCCTCGAGATTTATTTGAGTAAGTCTTTTCCCTTTTGCCTTGCTTTTCTCATTTATTTCCACCTTCAAAATGTATTTTTCCATCCCGTAAACCGCTCTGAGTAACGGATGTGCCCCGCCGCCTCTTACAACAATTTCGACAAGGTCGTCTATTCCGTCACTTATCTCTTTTGCCGCAACACCTACCTGAAGGAGAGAGGCAAGCTGAAATATTTCTTTACTACTGTCACGTGAGCTTCTTACAGTATATATCGTTGCAACCCGTATCTCGTAGCTTAACGTTCTTATTTTGTCTTTTACGTGTTGCGCTTCGACAGCTATATCGATATCGTTTTGCAGTATGGCTGCATAGCCCAATGTTACTACGAACTCGGAGAACGTTTTAAGTTCGTACAATGCATCTTTCACGTTTTTCATTTCTTCCCCCTTATATTAAAATTTTATTTCCCAGTTCTTAATTCTCTCAAGAAATTCATAGTCCGTCATATCTATCTTCATAGGTGTAATAGATATATAGCCCCTACTAACAACACCCGTGTCGGTGTCCATATCTCCGTTTTGTACGGGTTTACCGCCGATCCAGTAATACACTTTACCGAAAGGATCTTTTCCTATCATAACTCTATCTATGTATCTACGTCTACCTTGTTTTACAAATTTAATACCCTTTATTTCATTTATGGGAAGGTCGGGAACATTTACATTAAAATATATTTCTCCAATCACATGTTTGTCTATTACTTTTTTCGTAAAAATTTTTGCGAATGCTGCCGCGGTATCGTAGTGAGGGTTATCAAAGCCGTTTACAGAATAAGCAATGGATGTTATCCCGTTAAGTGCACCTTCGCGTGCCCCAGCTACCGTACCAGAATACAGCACGTCATCTCCCAGATTAGGGCCCTGATTTATCCCTGACACTATGAGATCGATTTGTCCCTTTACCAATATATCGACTGCGAGCAGAACACAATCCGCAGGCGTGCCCGATACTCTGAACGACTTTTTTTCGCCAACGTTCAGAGGGAATTCTTCCGCACGTAGCGGTTTGTGGAGCGTTGTCGCATGGCTTCCCGCACTTTGAGGATTCCACGGTGCGACTACGTATATTTCTCCGAAGGATGCAAGGGCCTTTGTTAACTCTTTTATACCTTTTGCCTCTATTCCGTCATCGTTTGTAATAACTATTCTCATATTCACCTCTTTCCATTACTTGCTTTTAATGATATACTTAAACAACAAATTTTCAAGGAGGGTAAATGGATTTTATTCGTCCTGCATGGGTGGAAATTGATCTTGGCAAGTTGAAGTATAACTTTTTGCAGCTAAGAAAACTTGTCGGAGACAGAAAAATCATAGGCGTCGTAAAGGCCGATGCTTACGGACACGGTGCCGAGCGTGTTTCTCTTCTTCTTGAAAAATTAGGCGTGTATGCACTTGCAACCGCATCACTTGAGGAAGCACTTGTCTTAAGAAAACATGGTGTTTCCGTTCCGATTCTTGTTCTCGGGTATGTTTACCCGGAGGCACTGCCTATCGCCGCTAAAAATAATGTTTGTGTTACATTGTTTGATAAAGACTTTGTTAAAAGATTGAAAGAATACAAAGGCGAACAAACTCTAAACGTTCACATCAATGTGGATACGGGTATGGGAAGAATAGGTATAATGCCGAAAGAAGCAGTAGAAACTTCCAAAATAATCATGCAACTTCCAAAAGTCAGATTACACGGATTGTACACGCATTTTTCTACAGCTGATTCGGATTTAAGTTTTGCCAAACATCAACTTACTAATTTTCAAAATTTGTTGGAACAATTAAGAGAAATTGGTATAAGACCCCCTGTTATTCATTCCGCGAACAGTGCAGCAATTATAAATTTTAAAGAATCGTATTTCGATGCGGTAAGGCCCGGTATCATACTGTACGGCCTTTCACCGTTTGACTATCCAATTGATACGTTTAAACCTGTAATGAGTTTTAAAGCCCGTATTGTTTACGTGAAAAAAGTAAAACCTGGAAGGAGCATAAGCTACGGAAGGACGTTTATCTCCGAAAAAGAAATGACACTTGCCACAATTCCCGTTGGTTATGCCGACGGTTTACCAAGGGCGCTTTCCAACATTGGTGAGGTGCTTGTAAAGGGGCGCAGGGCAAAAATTGTAGGGCGTGTTACTATGGATCAAACTGTAATAGACGTAACTGACTTTCCGTATATCCATCCGGGTAATGAGGTTGTTATTATTGGAAAACAGGGAAATGAAGAGATTAATGCAATGGACATTGCAAAAAAAATCGGCACTATAAATTACGAGATTGTATCTCGGATCGGAAAAAGAGTAAAAAGAATTTTTAAGGAGGAAGAAGATGGAGAAGAAGTTTAAAGTCGGGAAAACGTTTGTGTTAGGATTTGGATTTTTCGGTGTGTCAATTATCTGGGCTCTCTACAATGCGTATGTACCGATATTTCTAAAACAAGGATTTCATTTTTCATCCTTTATTATCGGTATCATAATGACGATTGATAATATTTTTGCCATACTGCTTTTGCCGTATCTCGGGGCAATGAGTGATAGAACGAGAACAAAACTCGGGCGAAGAAGGCCGTACATACTTGCTGGTGCTCCATTTGCCGCTGTATTTTTTATTCTTATTCCTTATGCTACTTTAAAACAGAGCGTTTTTCTTATGATGTCCACTATTATCCTCATGAACCTTGCAATGGCCGTATTCAGAACTCCGGTTATAGCACTGATGCCGGATATTATACCGTCAAAATTCAGGAGTCAGGCGAACGGCATTATTAACTTTATGGGCGGGCTCGGTGCACTCTTCGTATATTTCGGCGGAAAAAAACTCTACGATGCAAATATTGCTTATCCTTTTATCGTGGGTGGCCTTGTGATGCTTGTCGCAAGCCTTATTGTCGTTATATTCGTAAACGAGGATAAGCCTGTGCTAAACGAATCGGAATCCGAAAATAGCGCTCCGATTTCCTTGAAAGAATCTTTTAAGGCGCTTTTGGATAATCTTTCCGATGTGATTAGGGGCGAGAAGAGTTTGCTGTTTGTGCTTCTTGCGATATTTTTCTGGTTCATTGGCTACAACGCATTGGAGACGTTCTTTACCAGTTACGCAAAATTTTATCTGCATATAAAGGCAAGCACCGGGGCTCTTATACTTGGGATGTTCGTGCTTTCGTTTATGGTTTTTTCACTGTTTGCAGGGTTCATAGGTGCGAAGAAAGGAAGAAGAAAAACAATTCAAAGCGGATTGTTTATTGTAACCTTAATAATGATTTCCAGCTTGTTTGTCAAAAATTTTATGGCGTTTGCCATTCTGTTTTTCATCGGTGGATTCGGTTGGGCACTTGTAAATGTAAATTCTCTCCCGATGGTTGTCGATATGACGACTTTAGAGAAGGTGGGCGGTTATACCGGACTCTATTATTTTTTCTCTCAGGCCGCAAACATCATAGCACCGCCTTTTGCAGGGTTTCTAATTGATCTTTTCGGATATCCCGCACTACTTGTATTTTCATCAGTTTTCTTTATACTTGCATTTCTGATGATGAGTTTTGTGCGCAGAGGAGAAATCATAGAAGACGAAGAACAATACGCTGCGTCCCTTTGACAAAACTTTTTTAAATCTTATACTTTAAATAGAAAAATATATTAAGGAGGCAGATAATATGGAGCTGAATATTACATTAAAAGGCATAGAAAAAATTCCTCAAACCGCTGAGGATGCAATAAGGGCAAAAATCAGTAAAGTTGAAAAATATTTTAACAACATTCAGAAAGCGGATGTTGTTGTTACAAAACAGAGAGGCAGGTATTCCGTAGAAACTACTCTGCAAATTGCGGGTAGAACTCTGCGTGCTGAAGGCAAAGGTAATTTAATAGATACCGCTTTGAAGGAAGCTGCGGATAAGCTCGACAGGCAAGTGAGAAGATACAAAGACAGAATTAAGTCTTCGAGGAAGGTTTCAAAAGAAGCTGTGAGCGAACCGGCGGTTGCCGAAGAAGGCGGTCCGTCAATTGTAAAAGTTAAAACATTCCCGATAAAACCTATGAGCGTCGACGAGGCAATACTACAACTCGAACTACTCGATCACGATTTCTTTGTATTTAAAGACGAAAAAACAGGACTTTACAATGTTTTATACAGGAGGAAGGATGGGAACTACGGTTTGATAAAGCCGCAAGAATAGTATGCTGTTAGATATATTTGATCCTACAAAGAAAAACCTGAAAAGATACTGGGAAATAGTTAAACGAATAAATGCGCTTGAGTCTGCTGTCTCACAATTAACCGATGAGCAACTCAAGCATAAAACTGTTGAATTTAAGGAGCGCATTGCAAACGGCGAACCCGACAAATCCGTTTTGCCGGAAGCTTTTGCGGTAGTAAGGGAGGTTGCCAAAAGAACTCTCAATATGAGGCACTTCGACGTACAGTTATTGGGAGGCATCGTGCTTTACAACGGAGCAATTGCGGAAATGAAGACCGGTGAAGGTAAAACGCTTGTTGCAACACTTCCCCTGTATCTTAATGCTCTGCATGGAAAGGGCGGGCACCTTGTCACCGTAAACGACTATCTGGCAAAAAGGGATAGCGAATGGATGGGGCCTATTTATAATTTTCTCGGCCTTTCGGTCGGCCTTATTCAACATGATTCGGACTATGCCGATAGGAAAAGAGCCTATGCTGCAGATATAACATACGGAACGAATAACGAATTCGGATTTGATTATTTAAGAGATCATATGGCTGTTTCCCCTGAGGAAATCGTACAGAGGGAACTTTACTATGCAATCGTGGATGAAGTGGATAGTATCTTGATTGATGAAGCGCGAACCCCCCTTATTATTTCCGGCCCCTCGGAAGAGTCAACGGACATGTACTATCAAGCGGCGAGAGTTGCAAAAAGACTCGTTGAAAACGAAGACTTTGAAGGAGACGAAAAGCTCAAAACGGTAACACTCACTCCGCAAGGCGTTCACAAAGTTGAAAAACTGCTTCATATAGATAATCTGTATGATGAACGTTTTGTTGATGTTGTAAAACATATCAATCAAGCATTGCGTGCAAGAATGTATTTTAAAAGAGATGTGGATTATATCGTAAAAGACGGTGAAGTAATCATAGTTGACGAATTTACCGGAAGGCTGATGTTCGGCAGGCGTTACAGCGACGGGCTTCACCAGGCAATTGAAGCAAAGGAAAATCTCGTCGTAAAGAGCGAAAGTCAGACACTTGCCACAATCACTTTCCAGAATTACTTCAGAATGTACAAAAAACTTGCCGGAATGACAGGAACGGCATACACGGAAAAGGAAGAATTCAAAGAAATATACGACCTTGATGTTTATGTGATCCCGACAAACAAACCGGTTATAAGAATAGATCATCCGGATGTAATTTACAAAACGGAAAATGCCAAGTTCAAAGCAATAGTTAACAAGATTAAAGAACTTTACAAAAAAGGGCAACCGGTTCTTGTAGGGACTCGTTCCATTGAAAAATCGGAACGCCTTTCCAAAATGTTAAAAAAAGAAGGGATACCGCACAGCGTTCTGAATGCGAAGTATCACGAAAAAGAAGCAATGATCATAAAGGATGCCGGTCAATACAAAGCGGTTACCATCGCAACAAACATGGCCGGAAG
>JALSNB010000077.1 GCA_026987225.1 Caldisericaceae bacterium | reverse complement strand
GTAAAACTTGATTTTTTTGACACGAACAATCAAAAAAGGCTTATGGAAATTACGGTAAATGACATTACGATTTTGAACGGTTATTATCCTCACGGCGGTGAAAGGGGTAGTGAAGCGTTTTTCTTCAAACTTGAGTTTTTTGAAAGAATGCGTTCCTACCTTACGAGCTACCACTCTCCGCTTGAAAAGATTTTGCTCTGCGGTGATTTCAATGTGGCGCTTGATGAAAATGACGTGTGGGATCCGGAAGCCCTGCAAAATGAAATAGGGTTTATGAAAGAAGAGAGAGAAGCGTTAAAAAGGCTTATGGATTTTGGATTTGTAGATCTGTTTAGAAAGTTTCATAAAGAAAAGGCCTTTTCCTGGTGGGGATATATGGGAGGGGCATTCAGAAGAAACTTAGGAATGCGAATTGATTATATTCTTGCAACCGAACCCGTTGCTGATAAAGCAAAAGGATGTGATATTGAAGTTTCCTACAGAAAGCTCAAAAGGCCTTCGGATCATGCGCCGGTTGTTGCAGAATTTGAACTCTCTTGAATGAGCCTTGCGGTTTGTTCTTCGCTGAGCTGTGAAAACTCTTCGTAATACTGGGAAACCGCAATAAAATACCTATCGATAATAGGCGAAATCACTGTCGATACGGTTGATAGAAGCTCAAATCCGTCTGCCGAAGAAACAGGTACAACCGTATAGATTTTGGAAGGGGCATATTTTAGCAGTCCTTTTGCCGCAAGAAATAATGTTGCACCCGTTGCAATGCCGTCGTCTACAAGCAATACTTCTTTGCCTTTTATCTCTTCGAAGTCGAAGTTTACACCGTATTTTTTGTATCTCTCTTTTACCTCTTTGAGTGTTTCTTTTGTTATCTTTTCCATATATTCCGGTGATTCCGTTTTTGAAAGTTCGTTAAAATAAGAATCTCCGAAAATTGATATTGCACCTATTGCAAGTTCCCTATTGAAGGAAGAAGGGATTTTGTGCACTATGAGAGGTATTATGGGTTTCTTCAGCGCTTTTGCCATAGGATACGCAACCTCTACGCCCCCTCTTGGCACTGCAAACAAAAAAGAGGCACTTTTGTCAATGCCTCTTTTAACGATTTCGTTCAGTAAGATTTCACCTGCGTGAATTCTATTTTGATACACCTTTCTTCTCTTCTTTTTTTGGCTCGGCGCTCGTTTTCTCGGGCACTTTTGTTATACATTTGCCTGTGAAAATTGCGCCCTCTTCGATTGAAATTTTATCCGTTGTTATATCACCGAACACATGCGCCGAAGATATCAGTTCGACACTCTCTTTTGCTTTGATATTTCCTTCTATTTTTCCCAACACAACGACTTTTCTTCCTTCAATGTCAGCCTTTAATTCGGCGCCTTCTGCAATTGTTATTTCTCCGTTTCCTTTTATTGCGCCTTCCACTTTCCCTTCGATTCTGAGAAGGCCCTCGCAAATAATGTCCCCTTTTACGGTTACGTCTTTTGCAAGAATTGACTGATCCGTTGTGTTAATGTTTCTTACGTTTCCTGTTTCTTTTTTTGCTCCGAATGCCATTCGATTTACCTCCTATGGTAGATATTTTATCGGGTTAACAGCAACTCCGTTTATTCTTACTTCATAGTGCAAATGCGGGCCGGTGCATAGCCCCGTGCAACCTTCGTATCCTATAACCTGTCCTTTTTTAACGTGTTCGCCGGCCTTTACGGCAACCTTTTCCATATGCCCGTAGCATGTTTCAATGCCGTCTCTATGATATATTTTTACGAAGTTTCCGTATCCGCCGAACCAGCCTGCATATTCAACAGTTCCGGCTGCTGCGGCACGTATCGGTGCCCCGTAGTAAGCACATATATCGATTCCTTTGTGAAATTCCCAACCCGAGCCGAACGGGCTTGGACGCCAACCGAACGGTGAGGATATGTATCCGTGCAGCGGCCATATATTCGGTGTTTCAGCAAGCAAAACGTTGTATTCGTCCGCCGCACCTTTCAGCATATTTAGTGTTTTTGCCCTTTGCTCGGAGAGTTGCGTTACGTTCGTTTCTTCAGCAAGTAATTTCGCGACGTTTTCCGGTAGTTTGTCTGCTGATTGAAGTTTTGCCTTTGGCGTGCGGTTAAGCACGTATTCGAGGCTTACTTTCGAATTACCTAATTTTAGAGAACTTCTCACTTCTTTTTCCAAATTTGAGAGATAGACGACGTATTCTTTTAGCGAATCAAGTTCCGCTTTTGTTTGGGCCAATTGATTCTGTGCCGTTTGCAATTCTTTTGATTGGGCTGTGAGTAGCGCGTTAAACTTCATTCCTTTAACCTGAGCCACTTCATTGTTCAAACTTTTGTATGAAAATGCAGCTGCCGTAAGGAATGCGATAACGAGAATAGTTGATAAAGCACTAACGTATATTCTTGTAGGTGTTATTTCAATTTTTCTGGTTTTTCCCTGGTAATGCGGCACAATTACTATGGAAAAACCACCTCTCTTACGGAGCTCTCTTTTTCTTACCTCTCTCTTATGCTTACTGAGATTCATCTATCCCTCCCAACGGTTTTGTATAAATATAACTCTATTTTAATATTTAGTCAATAGAAAATAGCTGAATTTTCGGATAAAAAATTTCTTCGGTTTGCATAATTTATCAAAAACTATATAATGTGTTTTGACTTTCACCGAGGGTTGCCGAATGGCCGACGGCTTCCTTTGATGGAAGAATTTTTTACAAGGAGGCTATGAATGATTAGCAAAGAAAAGAAAGAAGAAATTATCAAGAAGTTCCAGCGTCACGAAGGTGACACCGGATCTCCGGAAGTGCAAATTGCACTGCTTACTGAAAGAATTGCGGAACTTACGGAACACTTAAAGAAATTCAAAAAAGACTACGCGTCAAGAAGAGGTTTATTCAAAATGGTTGGCGAACGTCGGAGACTCTTAAACTACCTGAAATCTGTCGATAAGGAGAGATACCAGAGAATAGTTAAAGAATTAAAGTTGAGGGTATAGTATGATTGAAAAGGTAGAAGTAGAAATCGGCGGTAAGCCCATAACATTCGAATACGGCAGAGTGGCAAAACAGGCGGGCGGAGCCGTGCTTGCCTCTTGTGGCGATACGGTTGTTTTTGCCGCTTCGACTATGGGCAAGGAGCCGTCAGAGCCCACGGATTTTTTCCCTCTTACCGTGGACTACTTCGAAAAGATGTATGCCGCCGGAAAAATTCCCGGAGGTTTTTACAAGAGAGAAGGAAGGCCTTCGGAAAAAGAAATTTTGGGTGCACGGCTGATCGACAGGCCGTTAAGGCCGCTTTTTCCGATTCAGTTCAGGCGTCCCGTTCAGATTGTGGTTTACGTGTTATCCGCGGGCGGAGAGATTGCACCGGAAATCCTTGGCATAAATGCCGCTTCCCTTGCATCGCTTCTTTCGGATGAACCGTTTACCGAAGCTGTCGGTGCCGTAAAAGTCGGGATTGTTGACGGAAAATTTGTTATTAATCCGACAGAAAAGGAACTCGAGGAAAAGAGTACTTTGAATCTTAGCATAGCGGGTACCAAAGAGGCTTTGCTTATGATTGAGGCTGGCGCCAAAATCATATCCGAAGACGAAATGGTTGATGCAATGGGAGTTGCAATTCCCGAGATCAAAAAACTTGCGGAAGTTCAGGAAGAGTTAAGGCTCCGCGTTGGAAAGGAAAAGATCGTTGTTCCCGAATTTGTTGTAGATGAAAAACTGAAAGAAGAAATCACCCCGATTTTCCTTTCCAAAATAGAAAGTGCGCTTCAACATAAGGAAAAGTTGAACAGGGAACATGCGCTTAGTGATATTAAAGAAGAAATTATTAAAGAGGTTGTTCAGCAAAATCCTGACAAAGAAAAAGACGTAAACGAAATTTTCGATGAGCTTCTCAAACACTATATCAGAGAAAAAACAATAGAAACAGGCGTGCGTATGGACGGAAGATCCTACACTGAGATTCGGCCACTCAGCATAGAAGTGGGACTTCTGAAACGCACTCATGGCTCTGCGCTTTTCACAAGAGGGCAGACTCAGGTTTTATCCATTGCAACGCTTGCAGGGAAAGGCGAAGGGCAGCTCGTTGAATCCCTTGAAGAAGAGATGACGAAACGGTACATGCATTACTACAACTTCCCCGCATTCTCGGTGGGAGAAGTAAAGCCGATGCGTGGCCCGAGCAGAAGGGAAATAGGACACGGTGCACTTGCCGAGCGTGCAATTCTTCCCGTTCTGCCGGACGAAGAAGATTTTCCATACACGATAAGGGTTGTTTCGGAAGTAATGGAATCGAACGGTTCCACCTCTATGGCATCCACATGTGGCTCCACGCTTGCACTTATGGATGCGGGAGTACCGATTAAAAAACCGGTTGCCGGCATTGCAATGGGCCTTATGAAGGAAGGTGACAGATATGCAATCCTTACCGATATTCAGGGTGCGGAAGATCACCTCGGAGATATGGACTTCAAAGTAACCGGAACGGAAGACGGCATTACTGCGCTTC
>JALSNB010000076.1 GCA_026987225.1 Caldisericaceae bacterium | reverse complement strand
CGTTTGAAACTTTTATCTCCTTTGCCTGATATATCTCTTCCGTTTTTTGATCCTGCACGAAAGAAACGATATAAAGTTCTTTTTCGTTGTAATTATTTGAAATTTTAAAACTTGCCTCTTCGCTGAATGCCTGCCCGCTCTCTTTGAACTCGCTCATATCCCTTACGACAAAACGGTAATTTTTGCCTTTGTATGTCACGTTGTCTTCAACCAAAAGGAAAAAGAGATTAACGGGGCTCTTTGCATCGCCTTTCACATAGGCTTCGACATTCACGCTGCCGTTTGCAATGAAAGCGTCCAATTTCGTAAACCGCACGAGCGGCACTTTGCCCGCATCGTCAAGCGCACGAGGCAAACCTATGTCTTTTATCCTTCTTGTTCCTATGAATTTGTATTTTCCGTTTACAATGGCGGTCGGTGTTCCGGTGATGCCGTAAAAATACCCCCTGTTTGTCGTGCTTTTTGTTGCGAACGGATCGCCCAAATGGTATTCCACGAGAACGAACTTTCCGTTTGCCGAGTCAAATGCGTCAGAAACAACTTTTTCGGCGGCAGGGCAAAAACTGCACCACGTAGCCGTAAAAAGCTCCACTATCGAAACTCTTCCCTCCGCACTTTCCGCCGGAACGGATAGTTTTATGCCGCCGAAGATCGGCGTAAGTATGAACAGAATTATTAAAAATGCCAAAGTTTTTTTCATATTCAACACTCCCCTATTAGTATCCGTAAATTGCATTTTACAACTATAGTGAAAATTGTCAAGAAAATTACTTTTATGGTAAAATGAACCTATGAAAGTGATTGTCGGAATGAGCGGAGGCGTGGACAGCAGCATTGCGGCATATCTGCTGAAAAAAGCGGGATACGACGTAATCGGCGCGTACTTTGAGATGATAGATACGAAAAACGGTTTTGAAAATGCAAAGCGCGTGTCTGACGTGTTGGGTATCCCTCTGATAAAAGTTGACATAAGAAAAGAATTCGAGCGGGAAGTTATCGAAGATTTTGTCAGGCATTACAAAATGGGACTCACCCCGAACCCGTGCGTGATGTGCAACGAAAAGATAAAGTTCGGCATTGCATTCGAAAAGGCAAAAGAGGTTACAGGAAACGCACTCTTTTCCACAGGCCACTATGCAATTTTGAAAAAAAACGGGCGGGTGCGCCTCAAAAAGGCATTTGACAAAACAAAAGATCAATCGTATATGCTCTGGCGGCTGAAACGCTCTCAACTTGCAAACTCACTATTTCCTCTTGGGCGTTTGACAAAAAAAGAAGTATTCGAAATCGCAAAGGATATCGGCCTTCCAGTGCCGAAAAGCGAGAGTCAGGACGTTTGCTTTATAAACGGAAAACTCTCCGAATTTCTCAAAAAATACATAAAAGAAAAGGAAGGCGAAATCATACTTACAAACGGGAAGGTTATAGGAACGCACAGAGGCGTTTGGTTCTACACGGTAGGGCAGAGAAGCGGGCTCGGTATCTCCTTCGGTGAGCCTTTATACGTTGTGAGAACGGACGTTAAAAGCAACAGGATTATCGTGGGAAGAAGGGAAGAATGCTTTTTCAAATTCGCAGAACTTACGGATACGAATTTCATAGAGCGGTGGGACGGAAAAGAGACGGAACTTACGGGAAAGGTAAGATACAAAGCGAAAGAAAAGAGATGCGTTTTGAAAAAGGGAAACGGAAAAATCATCGCCGAATTTGCGGAAAAGCAGTTTGCAATAACGGCCGGGCAGAGCCTCGTTTTTTACAGAGGCGATTACGTTTTCGGCGGAGGCATCATAAAACGTGCGTACTGATTATTCCCTTTTCGAAAAGAGGTGTATAATTTATCAAATAACGTTTAGGAGGTAAAAAAAATGAAAATCGCACCGAGAAGACTGATATGGGAAGATTTTAAAAGACTGCACAAGGAAGAGGATTTGCTTACCGAACCGGAAGTCGAAGATCTTCTGTTCATGCAGACGATAGAGGGGCACTCTCACAACGGAGACGGCGCTTTCAGGGGGCAAAAATTCGTTGATACGACGATGAACGATATCACCGAGGCATTGGGCAGGGATATATTTGTCGTGCGCTCTGCACGCCAGCTTTTGATAGACGAGATATACGAATATGCGGAAAGGGTTATGGACGGAGAAAACCTTACGCATCTTGTAAACGGCCGCGGCGAGCCGCTTATGCGTTGCCCGCTTTTCCTCGAGTGGGAAGTAAATCCGAAAGACGTGCTGAGAGGATTGTATCTCGGCGGTTTGATGGACGATTTTTCGGTAAGGAAAAAGGTCAACGAAAAGTTTCACATAAATATGGGCGGCGGCAAACCGTACCTCATTGACTTCAGGGTAATGGAAAAAATGGGGCTTGACGGAGAAATGCTTGCACACGGCGATCATGAGGACAAGCTCGACGAATACAGGCAAAAAGGGCTCATAATAGATGCGTCGAACATAGACTTTTTGAGGCATTCGAGCATAAGGTTCCAATACATAAGGCACAGAAGGGGGCTCGGAGTTTCCGATGACGCAGCGGTTGTCGTAGGCGGGCTTTTATACAACCTCAGCGTAGGGCTCGGGGCATACCTTGCCGATGCAATCGATACGCTTGATAAATTCTCCCTGAAATTCATAGAACAGGACGACAAACTCGCTCACATCATAGAAAAGAATTTCAAGGAGCTGAATATTTCGGAAGACGAAGTGCTTTCCTTCATATACCTCATTACGATTCCCGAAGGAATGGAGCATAAAGTGCCAGATTCGTCACAGAGGTATTTCCTTCAGATAGACAAAGAAACGCAGATTACGGCAATCGAGTCGCACTACAGGTTCCTCACAGGGAAACCGTACCCGTATTTCAAAATTTCTTACGAGCGGGTACAGAACGAGGAGTTTTACAAATACATAAAAAAGAGAGTGGAAGACTTCAAAAAGAATGGCGTTTAGCGATATAAAAGGGCAGGATTTTGCGGTTCGTTATCTGCAATCCGCCATTCGAAAAAAGCGCATACCCCCTACGCTTTTATTCGTAGGGAAAAGCGGTGTCGGAAAGTTTCTCACCGCAATAACTTTTGCAAAGGCGTTGAACTGTAAGGAAAAGGAGTTTGACAGTTGCGACAGGTGCGAGAGCTGCGTTGCCATTCAAAACGGAGTCCACCCGAACGTAAAAGTTGTGGGCAGAAAAGAGAAAAAGATATCGATAGACGACGTGAGAGGCATCATAGGCTCTTCTTTCGTTCCGCTGAAAAACGGCTTCAAGGTAAACATCATGGACAGTGCCGACAAAAGCACCGTTCAGGCGTTCAACAGCATGCTGAAATACCTTGAAGAACCCCCGGAAAACACGGTTAACATTCTTATTGCAAAGAATGAGGATACGATTCCGGAAACGATTCGCTCCCGTGCCGTAAAGGTAAAGTTCAACCCGCTCGGTGCGAAAACGATTCAACGGATTCTCACAGAAAGGGGCGTAGAAAGCGAAAAGGCATACCTTATCTCGCACGTTGCAAACGGCAGCATGGAAGAAGCGGAGAGGTTGCTAAACGACGAAGTTTTGCAGAGCAGAAAGGAGTTTATCGGTACGCTGCTTATGTTTTTGAAAAACGAAAAAACGGTGCCGGAACTTGTTTCCAAATGGGACGCACTCCATTCCGACTTAACGGACAGGGAGAGCGCGGAGCGGTTCTTCGACACACTCTACGAAACCGTGAACGACATACTGCTCGTTACGGTACTCAGGGAAAAAGAGAACATAGTGAATATAGATTTTTTGGGCGAAATTGCCGAGCGGTTTTTCATCATAAGGAAGAGCGCGCTCGAGCGAATATTCGATATAATAAGCGCAGAAAAAAAGGCACTTTTGACAAATGCCAACGCACGTTATATTATGATGGACGGAATTTTCAGGGTAAAAGAGGTGATTAGGTGAATATAACCGAAGAAAAAGTAAAACTTATAGGTGTTGTTTTCAGGAAGGATATGAAAACGTATTACCTGCCGAAGCCGCATTTTCCGGTCAGGCTTTTTGATAAGGTAATCGTGGAGACGAACGGGGATCTGAAAATCGCAACGGTGCGCAGGCCGCTCGTCGAGTTGGATGTGAAGCGGTGGGACATTATCCGCTCACGGGACATCATAGGGCACGTTTTGAGAAAGGCAGACGAAAAGGATCTTTCGTATCTCGAAAAACTCGAAAGAAAAGAAAAAGACGCGTTCAAAATATGCAGAAAGAAGATAAAGGAACACAATTTGCCCATGCACCTTGTGGAAACGGAATGGGACGAAAAAGAGAAAAAATTTATCTTTTACTTCACCGCAGACTCAAGGGTGGATTTCAGGGAACTCGTAAAAGACCTCGTAAAAACGTTTAACTGCAAGATACAGCTCTGGCAAGTGGGCGCAAGAGATGCGATGAAATTTTTCGGAGGGTACGGGCCGTGCGGGCAACCGCTCTGCTGCACGAACTTTTTGAGGCAGATGGAAAGCGTGGAGCTCTCGTTTGCAAGAATGCAGAACCTTCCGATGAACACGGCAAAGATAACGGGTGCGTGCGGAAAACTCGTTTGCTGTTTGCGATACGAACTGAATTTA
>JALSNB010000075.1 GCA_026987225.1 Caldisericaceae bacterium | reverse complement strand
GTAGGGCAATAGGAAACTCCCCTTCCGGATCCACCAAATTCACCGGGTCGTTTAGCACATACCCGTACAGGTTGCTATCGCCTCCGGCAAACCCGATGGGGTCTTTTGCCGTCCATTTGCCGGTGAAACTATCATACTCGCGGTAGCCGAAATGGGTTAGCTTCGTTAGCGGGTTTTCCCGGGCGTATGCCGGTTCACGCGCTTTGCGCTAAACATCGGCATCGCCGTGCGGAGCTACAAACGACAAGCAGTTGTCGTTTGCTTTACGCTCCTCCCCACCTCCAAACCCAAACGGCACTTTGAAGCTTGGATTGCTGTCTGTTAGTATATTACCGAATGCATCGTAAGATATCTCTTTAACAACGTTGCCGTTTATATCCGAAACGGTACGCAGCGAGCCGACTTGATTGTAAAAGGGCTGTCGTTGTCACTGTGGATTTATAGTATTTTAAAGTAGCGACTGACCTCTATGCTCCCCTATACTCTCTGTCTGTCATCCACTTCGTTTTTTTGAATAAGATATCAAATAAATAGTTTGAAAGTCATGATGTGTAATAATGATATGTTCATATGACAAAAAATTTCTCAATGCCAACGGTGAAATGCAATAACTTGCAAATATATTGTCTGTATAAATGGTATCAATATAAAATTCATTTACTATTTTGTAGTTGCATAAAAAATTTCTTTTTAATATATCAAATTTTTTTTTATTATTTGTACACAATACACCAATAAAATTATAGCTTATCATCTTATCAATTGTTGTATTCATATAAGACAAGCATAAGTTTTTTACAAAAAAGTCCAATAATAAAAACGGTTTTCTTATAGAAAAGATCTTAAAGTCTTTTTCTATTTTTTTAAAAGTATCCGCTATTTTAAATGCGTCAATGCCATCAAGTTTACTATTTTCATTTAGCACTAATTCAACCACATTATATCTCATTATCTTCTTCTTTTGTATATGTTTTTCGCATTATTCCACCACTGCTTTTATTGATAAGGCAAGTGCCATTTCATGAGCTCTTTGCTGTTTTTAAAAGGATCAAAATGAAGATGAGGTCCTCGCTGCCATTTACCATTATTCTTCCATCGCCCCGAAGGATCAAATCTTAGTGTTTCATCTGGAATTTTTTTCAGTTTGCAAAAACCGGCACCGCCTTTGTTAAAGGGTGCCAATGGCAACAAATATGCGGCATCCGTCGGACCGTCATAAATTGTATCGCCAACAGCAGGGGCGTTCACGTATTCTGATAGTCCAATGCCAAATAAAAAAAGCAACAAGATTGGAGTTCTACCCTCCGGATCCACCAAATTCACCGGGTCGCCCAGCACATACCCGTACAGGTTGCTATCGCCTCCGGCAAACCCGATGGGGTCTTTTGCCGTCCATTTTCCGGTGAAGCTATCGTACTCTCTAAACCCGAAATGGGTTAGCTTCGTTAGCAGGTTTTCCCGGGCGTATGCCGGTTCACGCGCTTTGCACTAAACATCGGCATCGCCGTGCGGAGCTACAAACGATACGCAGGTATCGTTTGCTTAACGCTCCTCCCCCGCAAACCCAAACGGCACTTTGAAGCTTGGATTGCTGTCACTAAGTATATTACCGAATGTATCGTAAACGATTTCTTTAACGACGTTACCATTAGAGTAATTTAAAAGTGCTGGATTCTATGATTGCATTTGATTTAATGGAAAATGTATTATTAAAGATTTGCGTATTTTCTTATCATCAAATGTAAACTCCAAAGGGATATTTTCTATGATAAAATCGTTGTTACTATCAATATATGCTATCCATAATGAAATATACTTTCTTAAATATTCTTTTTCATCTAGATTGTATGATTCGGTACGACTAAGAATATCCATAGCTTCCGAAAAACTCCATAAAGCTTTTTCAAACTCTCTTTTATGTGTAAAAATTTCACCCAATAAAATGAAATAGTCTGGTATTTTAAGGCGATCTTTCTCGGCAACTTTTTTATATTTTTTTAACAAGCTCAAGGCTTTATCATATTGTTTTTTGGAAGCTAGATCAAAAGCTTTAGAAAGAGCATATGCAAACTTTATTTTACTCAAATATTGTCTCATTTAAAGTGTCCAAATAATCTCAATAATGCTTCAAGTGCTGTTATTAACTTCTCTTTAGGCGTTTTAGGCACTCTTGACACAGGTGGTTTTTGCGTCGGTGATTTTGGAGGTTTAAAATCAGGCGGGGTCTCCGTATACCCTGTGCCTCAATTTCTTAAATATATATTGAATTTTTTTGCCTTATTCTTAAACTTATCAATCTGGTTACTATCTTTAAAAAATATTGGCAATGACATATCGTAACCATAAGAAAGAAAGATTTCTAGTTTTTCGAAAAAGAGTGTACCGGAAATGGCTTCTCTCAGAAACCCCCTTATAAAAAACTCAAAAAGAGTCTTATCGGTAATGGCATATATTTCACTTTCTGTATATGTTTTATGGAGATTGAGAATAATGTATTGGTCTATTTTGTCAAGCCTTTCAATTTTGTCTATGCAGATTCCTATATCAGAAAAATCGATTCCCAAATTAAACAGTAATACACTTGAACCGTTCTCTTTGAAAATCATATGCAAAAAATTGATATAATCGACTTCTTTTTTTAACTTATAATAGCCATCGTTTAATAGTTCAAGTTCTGGGCTATTTTCTGATAACACATCTTTAAACTGATCCACAAAATACTCAACATAACCGGTACCGGCTAAACATTCCTCCAAAGAGTCTCTATTGCAACTCAACACATTATCAATCATTGCGCAAGAATCCATTGGAGTAAGCGAAGGTATCGTATTTTCGCTAATCTGCGATTCTATTCCCGTTTTCATCATATGAGCCCTCTCTTCTTTTTCCTCTTTCCCAATCTCTCCTATTCTTCCATCGTTTCCATTTTCTACCTCCGTGCCCCGCATTATCTCTTTCCCATACAGATTCATCTTCAGGATTTAAATAGCCTGGCTGTTTTTGTCTTCCTTTTCTAATCCGAGGCCACTGTGTCGGATCAAAGTCATCAATATAACAAACATTCCCGCCATTATCATTCCAAGCGTTCCATATCGCCCATCCGGTTCCGGCACCTAGCCCCGCCCAACCGGCAGCTTCAAGCCACGGGATGATGATCGGTAGGGCAATAGGAAACTCCCCTTCCGGATCCACCAAATTCACAGGGTCGTTTAGCACATACCCGTACAGGTTACTATCGCCGCCTTTAAAGCCGATGGGGTCTTTTGCCGTCCACTTGCCGGTGAAGCTATCGTACTCTCTAAACCCAAAGTGCGTTAGTTTGGTTAGCGGGTCGTAGAGTCCCCCGGCGAAACCAAACGGCACAGTGAAACCCGGGTTGCTATCGTTTAGTATATTACCAAAGGCATCGTAAATTATCTCTTTGACAACATTGCCGTTGACGTCGCTGACGGCTCTAAGGCTTCCGACTTGGTCGTAGTGCAAGTAATACTTCGCTCCGCTTGCATCCCTCATCGCTACGGGCATTCTACCGTCGGCATATTCAAACCGCCACACAAGCCGGTCGTCTTTGTCATAGACGGCAAGCAAGGTCGTCAGGTCTTTCCAAAGGTACTTTTCGACAACGGTGCCGTGAAGCTTTTCGAGTTACGATGACAACATAAGACAATGCCAATATTTTGGAATAATTACAAAACCTAGTTTATAAAAGATAAAATACGCTATAATAACTAATGAAAATAGATAAATAAAAAAATTTAAAGGATCTTTTGTGGATTCTTTTTCATAAAAAAGAATCCACCTTTTTTGTTTTGTACAAAAATGTTCTATACATAATTGAAGCAACATCAAAAGTGTCCCCAATAAGAAAAACAAAAAAGCAAAAATATAGCCCATAAGCCCTACCCAAGTACAATCATTCACCAAGACCCTCCTGAGTTAGAGACCGCTCCTCCTACAGCAGCACCGACTGCGGCACCAACTCTGCCATAATCTCCAATCGGACCGTCCCATCTGATATTTGGGTACTTGACATTTGTAATGGTTGGCGTAGCTTGGCTATAGTCTTTTATTCTTTGACCGGCATTGCCAATCGCCCTACCCGCAACACCTCCAGCTGCACCAAGCCCCGCACTCACAGTGATCTCTCCTAAGTCTATTTCTTCACACTGATTGTCTGCAATCTGATGGTATGCATTGTTTGCTGCACTTCCAGCCGCACCAAAGGCTGCCGCTCTTGGTATCGTAGAGCCAAATCCGCCAAATGCGCCCGTTGCTGCTCCAACAGCTACATTCCATCCCCACCCGTTATAATACCATTCAAAGCCGGCACCAACTACCGCACCAATTGCTTGAGGTATCCACAACCCAAACGGATCCACCAAATTCACCGGATCGCCCAGCACATACCCGTACAGGTTGCTATCGCCTCCGGCAAAGCCGATGGGGTCTTTTGCCGTCCATTTGCCGGTGAAACTATCGTACTCTCTAAAGCCAAAGTGCGTCAGTTTGGTTAGCGGGTCGTACAACCCGCCTGCAAACCCAAACGGCACTTTGAAATTTGGATTGCTATCAGAGAGTATATTACCGAATGTATCGTAAACGATTTCTTTAACGACGTTGCCGTTTGCATCGCTTACGGCTCTGAGACCTGATC
>JALSNB010000074.1 GCA_026987225.1 Caldisericaceae bacterium | reverse complement strand
ATAATAGTATTCCGGTGAATGTTACACTGATAATGAGCCCCGTTCAGGCACTTCTTGCCGCAAAAGCCGGTGCTGCTTATGTAAGTCCTTTTGCGGGTAGAATCGACGATTTTTTGAGAAGCCGTGCGAATATAACGTTTGAAAAACATGATTATTATCCTGCCGAAGGGCTTGTAATGAATGAGGGTGTTCTCAATGATAACGGGATCGTAAGCGGAGTTGATCTTGTTGCAAGCATTGTCGATATTTTCGAAAATTACGATTTCAAGACAAAAGTGCTTGCGGCGAGTGTGAGAAATGCCAGGCAGGTACGTGAACTTGCCGAAGTAGGAGCCGATGTTGCCACGATTCCGTTTGCCGTTATAAAGGAAATGGTTTTGCACTATAAAACAAGAGAAGGGATGGAAAAATTTAGCAAAGATACGATACCGGAGTACAGGGATATTTTCGAGTAGGTAGTTGACAAAAATCTTACTTAGAATATTCTAATTGCGAATGGGTAAAACCCAAATCTTTGTGAAAGGAGAGGTACATGGTAAACATAAGCGAAAAGGAGATTCAATACTGGGAAAAAATTGGTGATGTTATCGACCAACTTATTGACATTATGATTAACTACAGGCAGAGCGGCCACCCCGGAGGCTCTCGTTCCAAGCGCCACATGCTTGTATCCCTTATGCTTTCCGGAGCTATGAAATGGGATATCAGAGATCCGCTTAAGAGATTCTCCGATAGATTTATTTTATCTGCCGGACACACAATTCCGCTTGTTTATGCAGCGCTTGCCGTAATGAACGGAGCTATGGAAAAACGTTTTGAAGAAACGCATGACGAAAAGTTCAAACTTAACAGGGAAATTACACTTCTTCCCGAAGATTTACTCGGTTTCAGAAGAAGAGGCGGACTTTCCGGGCATGCCGAATTTTCAGGCAAAACTTTGTTTATAAAGTTTAATACCGGCCCGTCCGGTCACGGTCCCACGGCAGCTGCAGGCGAGGCAATGGCACTGAAACGTGCAGGTGCCGGAAGCGTAAAAGTAATCGCAATGGAAGGTGATGCCGGATTAACACCTGGCGGCTTCCATGAAACTTTGAACTCCGCTTGGGCTCTCGGGTTGGACAATCTTTTCTTCCTTATCGATTGGAACAATTTCGGAATTGACGATCATCCATTAAAGAGTACCGTCTACGGGGGTCCGAACGAGTGGTTCTCCTGTCACGGTTGGCGTGTCCTTGGCACCGAAAAGGGCTCTGATTACAAAGAAGTTAACAGAGTTATCGGAGAACTGTTCGATCCTGACAAAATCGAAAAATTCGTTCCGAATGCGGGATGGTTTAAAACAAGAAAAGGAAGAGGCTATTTGAAGTATGATAACAAATCTCACGGTTCCCCTCACAAGATGAATTCCGAAATATTCTGGGAAACAAAGAAACCATTCCAAGAGAAATACGGCGTGGAATTCGTAGGGTTTGGAAAACCTGCACCTTCAACTGAAAAAGAAATTTACGAACAGTTCAAGGCAAATATAGAAGTTGCAATGAGTGTAATTTACAATGATAAGGAGCTTCTTGAATACCTTACGAATAAGCTTGTAGAGATAGGTGATTCGGTGCCTGAAGAGATGCCGACTCTGAAAATTTCCGACGAGAACGGAAAAAACCCTGTTTATGATTCTACAATCACCGATTACAAAAATTATCCCAAAGAATTATTTGCAAAACCCGGTGCAAAGGCTGCAAACAGAGAAGCGTTCAGCACTTGGGGTGCTTGGGTGAATGCATACACCGCAAAGAAATACAACAGGCCGCTCTTTATTGCTATGTCAGCCGATCTTGCGGATTCTACAAAGATATCAGGATTTGCAAAACCGTTTGGAGATTTCCCAGGATACGGTTGGTATGACAAAGAGAAGAACCCCGATGGCGTCCTTTTGCCGCAAGAAATTACAGAATTTGTAAATTCCGGTATTTCCGTGGGAATGGAAGCCGTAAACCTTGCAAAGGATCCTTACAAAGAATTTCTCGGATTCTATTCAACATGTTCGACTTACGGTTCATTCTCTTATTTAAAGTACGGAATGATGAGGCTGTATTCGCAGATGCAGCAGGATTGCCCCATTAAGCTCGGCAAAACGATTTGGGTTGAAGGGCATTCCGGGCCTGAAACCGCAGACGATTCTCGAACGCATTTCGGCATTTTTGCACCCGGCGTAAGAGATTTGTTCCCTGAGGGTAAAGTTGTGGATCTTATTCCGTGGGAATACAATGAGGTACCCGTGCTCTTGGGGCGTGCTTTACAGCTTGACGTTCCGATAATAGCGCTTGTCCTTACACGTCCGAAAATTGAAATTCCCGATAGAAAAGCTCTCGGGCTCGCTTCTTATTTTGAGGCGGCTCACGGCGCATACGTGCTTAAAGAATTTGATGAAGGAAAAGAGAAGATGGGAACCGTTATCGTTCAGGGAACAAGCTCTACTCTTAGTGTTATAAAAGTACTTGACGAGTTGAAAAAAGCAGGTATTAACGTAAGGATTGTAGCGGCACCGAGTTACGAGCTTTACAGAAGAGAACCTCAGGAATACAAGGACAAAGTGCTTCCGTGGAAATACTTTAACGATGCAATGGTAATTACGAACGAGTCGGTAAAACTCATGCACAAGTGGATTGCAAATCCGATTGTAAAAGAGTACTCGCTTTCTTCTGATTGGGATAATAATTGGAGAACCGGCGGAACTCTCGATGAGGTAATCGAAGAGGCACATCTCGACCCGAAGCATATATTTGAAGGCATTGAAAGATTTGTGAGAGACAGGGAAAAACGTCTCAGCAAATTAAAGGATATTCTTTAATTTTTCTGCGGGCAGTGCTCTATGTGCTGCCCTTTTTTATTTTTTAAGGCAGAAGTGTGTCAGAATAGAGGTATCAGATTGAAACTTCTCAGTCCCATTTCGTATTTGGAAGCACCTGACAGCGAAAGGTGATAGTTTAATCTGAGAAACGATGAGCATTCGGCAAGCTCTTCTTCGGTGCCGTTTTTCAGTTCAAGCTCGAGTTCGTTGTATGGGATTCTTCTTTTTCCTTTTATAAAGTACAGGAAGTCCAAAGAGGCTTCTATCAGTGAGTCGCCGTTTGTCAGGTGCAAAACATGTCTGTTATTATCGATTGTAAGAACTTCGCTCAGCGGCTCTCCTTTTGATACTTCCAATACTTCAGGGAAATGTTTTTCAAGATAGTAACTACTTGTAATATCTTCACCGTCTAAAAGTATGTCGCTCTTTTCCTCTCTTATGTAAATACCGTTTCTTCTTTTTCCGTTCGATTTGAGAGTGACGATGTGGCGTCCGTCTTCTTCCCTCACTCTGTAAGCAAGGTTATTATAGAGAAGATTGAATCCGGGCGTGTCAAAGTAATGACTTACGAGGTGAATTTCTTTTTTCTTTTCCACGTTCCAGTGCAGAACTTTTTCAATTTTTTCTATGCGCTCCAGCATTTTTTTTGATGCCGCAAGCTTTACTTCTATTTCTTTTCCCATATTACACCTCCTTTACTTTTTCTTTTCCTCCGCAACTTTTTTGAGATACTGAGTTCTTTTGTAAGCTGCATATATGGCCTTTTCTATTACGGTGCGCATCCCTCCTTTTTCCAATTCGTACAGAGCTTCGGCCGTTGTGCCGCCCGGAGATGTAACCATGTCTCTAAGCTCTGCCGTATGCTTTGATGAATTTATTGCAAACAGTACCGAACCGAGTGCCGTTTGATAGACGAGTTCTTTTGACACTCTTCTCGAAAAGCCAAGATGGACACCTGCCGATATCATGGCTTCAAGGAAAAGAAATACGTATGCAGGCCCAGTTGCACTGAGCGCTGTTGCCATATCTATATACCCTTCGTCTTCCACGAACAATTCTTTTCCCATGGAAGCAAGGATCTCTTTGATTTTTTCTTTTTCCCGTGGAGAAACTTCTTTTGTTGTCGTCCAGACGCTCATTCCTTCTCCTATTTGTGCCGGTGTGTTCGGCATGACCCTTACGACCTTTTTGTGGAGAAGCTCTGTTTGCAGGCTTTTTATATCAACACCTGCCATAATGGAAAGTACGATTTGATTTTCCTTTAAACTGTCCTTAATTTCCGATGCGACTTTCGGAAAAACCTGCGGTTTTATCGATAGAACCACAATATCTCCGAATTGCGCCGCTTCTCTGTTATCGTTTGTCATATTCACATTGAAACGCTCTTTTATTTCTTCGATTCTTTTTTTGCGAGGGGCGCTGCCCATTATGTTGTCTGGCTTATATATCCCCTTTTCCGTTATACATTTTATCATGGCCGATGCCATTGTTCCTGTCCCTATAAATGAAATCTTATTCACTTTTTCTTCCTCCTTTGTTGAAGTTTTCAAAAAAATCGGCGAGCTTCAAGCGAATAAGGTTTAACTCAATTGCCCTGAACAGAGCGGCAAAGTCTATGAGGTAAAATTCGAACGAACCCGTAAAATCCTCACCGAATACGATTCTGAGCAGATTTTTGTTTTCGACTTCTCTGTTTTCGCTTACTATATTTGTTTTGATTTTGTTGAGTTTTTTGACTATTCCGTTTTTTGTTCTTGTGCTTCTGAAATATTTTTCTTTTAAGACGAGAATGTCTTCAATCATTTTCGATTGTTCTTCCGGAGGAATCTGTCTCCACAGCTTATATTGGCTTATGAAGAAACTCTCCGGGTCTTCCGTAATAATCCCGAGTATGAACGGCGGAAGTTCTCTTCTTAGTTTTGCTTGTATTTTGTCAAATATATCTTTAAAAAGTGCAATATTACTTATCGGTATGCTGATCTTAAAGGATGCGATCTGCCTGTTTTTGGTGACGAGCCAGCTAAATCCGCTATTCTTTCGTGATGTTTCCATACAGATTTCGTATATTGTGCTTGCGTCTTTTTTTGTTTTTACGTTAATGAAAATGTTGACAGTATCCGGCATTACCGCAATAATTGTTTGATTTCCCACTTGAATGTTTTCAAACAGGATCGAATTTTCTTTGTCAAACCGTTTAAAGCTCAGCTTATTTTTAATAAGGAAGCTCTCTACAATTTTTGCGGCATTAGCAGTATCCAATCACTTCACCTCCGTTTACTTTTTAATTATAGTTAAAATGGGTTTTTTCTGCAAATATGTAGAATTATCCGCTTTATTTTCACATATCCCAATTTTGCCTCGTGTATGTCGATTTTTATCTGTAAAGAAACCTTGATAAATAGGGGATTTTTAAAAAAGCGATTTTTTGAAATTTCGCAATGTTTCGTCTGAAATGCAAATAAGCCTTTATTTATAAGGGTTTGTAATGCGTGCGATTTTTGCGTTTTAAGCGCATATAGGGGGTAATTATACGTTCAAACTCAAAAATGAATTTTTTGGCGCGTTTAAACGCCTGTTTTTATTTTATCCTGATTTTTACTGCGTTGTTTGCGTGTTTTTTGGTTTTATTGATTTTCCAAAAAATTACCCGTCGTTACCTTTCATCATTTCTCGCAACAAATTTTTCGAATGCTTCTTTCGGAAGCGTGTTCAGGATGTCATCTTTTGTAAGCCACGCTCTTCTTGCAACACCTATCCCGTATCTCATATTGCGAAGGGAAAGTACGGAATGCGCGTCCGTATTTATTGCGAGCTTAAGCCCGTATTGCTCTTTTGCTTTTTTTGCATTGAGGTCGTTAAGGTCAAGGCGTTCCGGAGAGGAATTGATTTCAAAAATTTTTCCGTATTTTTTACCTTCTTCTAAAATTGCATCTATGTCCACTTCATAGTTTGGCCTGCCGTTTAAAATTCCGCCGCTCGGGTGAACGATAATCCTTATGTATTTGTTTCTTATCGCTTTCTTAATTCTTTCAGTGATTTTTTCTTTTTCCTGATTCATTGCAGTGTGTATTCCGGCGAGGCAAATGTCGAAAAATTTCAGCTCTTCTTCAGAAAAATCAACTTCTCCGTTTGACAGAATGTTCAATTCCGCACCGAGGAAAATTTTGAACGGTTTTAACTTCTTGTTGAGTTTTTCTATTTCTTCCCTTTCTTGTTTGTATCTTTCGATGGAGAGCCCGTTTGCAATGCCGAGTGCTTTTGCATGATCCGAAATTACGATATACTCATATCCGAGTTTTATTGCTTCATTTGCCATTTCCTCAATTGTGTTTTGTCCGTCCGAATAAACCGTATGCATATGAAGATCGCCTTTTATATCCGATAGTTCTATAAGTTCGGGCAGTTTGTGTTTCAGGGCGAGTTCTATTTCTCCTCTGTCTTCTCTCATTTCCGGCGGAATCCAATCCATGCCGAGTGCGTTGTATACGCTTTCTTCGGTTTCACCGGCTATCTTTTTGTTTGTGTCCAGCCTGAATACGCCGTATTCGTTTATCTTGAGCCCCATTTTTATGCCTATTTCTCTGAGTCGTATGTTGTGTTGTTTGGAGCCCGTAAAATATTGTATTGCGGCTCCGAATGATTCCGGTGCAACGACGCGCAGGTCGACTTGCAAGTTTTCGTGTGTGAATATTGACGTTTTTGTTTCGCCTTTAACTATAATTTCTTTTACTTCCGGGAGCTTTACGAAATAATCCATTACTTTTTCCGGGTGTTTTGAGGTTACGAGTATGTCTATGTCGCCTATTGTTTCTCTCATCCTTCGTATGCTGCCGCAGATTTGAATTTTGTCCACCGGGGAGTGCGCTTTCAGCTTTTCCACGATTCCTTCGGCAAGAGGCAATGCTATCCCGAGAAGCACTCTGCTTACGGTTTTATCTCTCATAAATTTTAATCCTTCCAGTATTTTTTTCTCCGTTTTTTCGCCAAATCCTGGGAGGTTTCTAATCATGCCTTTTTCCGCCGCTTCTTTCAGCTCTTCCACTGTTTTGATACCGAGCTTCTCGTAAAGTGCTTTTGCCTTTTTTGCTCCCATACCGGGTATTTTTTCTATTTCCAAAAGGGACGGCGGTATTTTTTTCTTTAGTTCTTCCAATTTCTCTATTTTCCCGGTTTTTAAATATTGTTCGATTTTTTCCGCAATGCTTTTTCCTATGCCTTTGATTTCCAAAAGCTTCCCCTCTCTTGCTATTTCCTCTATGGGGTATGGCAAATTTTCAATTCTTCTTGCAGCTTCAGTATAGGCTTTTATTTTGAACGGGTTGTCGTTTGCAAGTTCCGCCATTTTTGCGAGTTCGTAAAATTTTTCCGCAACTTCTTTGTTTCGCATACGCTACGCCTCCCCTTCAATTTCTTTTTTGAGCCTTTCGAAAAATTGATCCATAAACTTCAGCCTATCTTTTGCAATCTGTTTGGCCTTTTCCGTAAACAACCTTTCCGGCAGATGCTTGAATTTCATTTCATATTCGATGTTTACGGAGTGTTTGCTTACGTCTTTAATTCTGCCGTTTGATTTTCCTTCCGTGAGATTTTTATTTTTGTATTCTTCAATATTTGTTTCTTCCCTGTAAAGCGGTTCCCCCATTTCTCCGGCAATGATGTATGCACGTGCAACTCCGACCGCTCCCAGCGCATCCAATTTGTCCGCATCGAAAAGAATTTTCGCTTCAATCGTCTTCGGTGCCTTTTCCCCTCTGAACCTGTGTGTTTCTATGCAGTGAACAACGCCTTTTACAATATCTTCCGAATAGTTAAGTTCCTTCAGTATTTTTTCTGCCATTTTCGCTCCGAGTGCGGCATGATCCGTATTTCCGCTTTTGTCCTTGTCTTCCCTGACGCGTGCGATGTCGTGTAAAATTGCCGCAATTTCCACGATTTCCATATTTGCATTTTCGTTTTTTGCAAGTAACCGTGCAAGTTTCAACACTCTATATGTGTGATCTATGTCATGGGCGGAAGAGCTTAATTCCTTTTGCACGATCTCTTTTAGCCTGCTTAATTTGTCCATTTTTACCTCCTTTAAAATTATATGAGAATTCTCGTTTCTTTCATAAAGGTACTTTTTACGTATAATTTAATTTGTGATTGAAGAGATTGTAAAGAAAATAAAGAGTGATACGCATTATGCGGGGCAGATTGTAAAAATTTACGATATTTCCGGTGAGAAGGCGGATAAAGAAAACATTCCTTCCGAACTGGATCCGAGAATTTTAAAATATCTTGCTCAAAACGGTATAACCTCTCTTTACAGGCATCAAATTGAGGCGCTTCGCGCTTTAAAAGAAGGAGGAAATATTATCCTCACGACTTCAACCGCTTCCGGGAAAACACTTGCATTCAGTATTCCTATTTTGCAAACACTCTTTGAAAACCCAATGGCAACTGCGCTTTATCTTTATCCGACCAAAGCGCTTGCAAGGGATCAAGCCGAAAAATTATCACACATTATCGGAGACAGTTTTACTTTTGGCGTTTACGACGGGGATACTTTGCAAAGCGAGCGTTTGCATCTAAGGAAATATGCAAGGCTCATTGTTTCCAATCCCGATTTGCTTCATGCCGGAATTTTGCCTTATCATACAAACTGGGCACGTTTTTTCAGCAGGCTTTCCTTTGTTGTGGTTGATGAAGCGCACTATTACAGGGGTATTCTCGGATCTCATATGGCGGAAATTATCAGGAGGTTGAGGCGAATCGCACACAGCTACGGAAGCTTTCCGCAGTTTGTCCTTGCTTCCGCAACAATTGATAACCCGGAAGAATTTTCATTTAAATTGGTCGGAGAAAAATTTATCCGTATCGGGAATGCCGGTATGCCGGAAAATAGGAAGGCTTTTATACTTTTTAATCCGGCACTTGTCGATAAAAAATTAAACATCAGGAGAAATGTTTACAGAGAAGCCGTATGGGTGTTAAAATTGCTCATAGAGAATAACATAAGGACTATTGCATTTTCCCGCTCAAGGCAGGGTGCCGAACTCATCACAAAGTATCTGAAATCCGCATTGAGCAAGGATAAAAGAGAACTCGTTTCCACTTACAGGGCGGGATACCTTAAATCCCAACGGAGAGAAATAGAGAAAAGGCTGAAAAACGGGGAACTGATAGGTGTTATTGCAACGAATGCATTGGAACTCGGTATTGATATCGGAGACCTTGACGCAACCCTCATAGTGGGATACCCCGGAACGATTTCGAGTCTTTTTCAGCAATCAGGGCGCTCCGGTAGAAAAGGGGAGTCCGTGACGATTTTTATTACTTCTTCAAATCCGCTGGATCAGTATTTTATAAAAGACCCGGACTATATTTTTAAAAAAAGGTTTGAAAGCGTTGCCATAAACCCGTCGAATTTTTATATTCTCGCCCCTCATTTGAAATGTGCTGCATACGAATTTCCTTTGGATGAGAAAATCGATCTTAACTATTTCGGTGAGAGTGCCGTTCAAATTGTGAGAAATTTTGAAAGGGAAGGCGTTCTGGAAAAGCGGCGCGGTAAGTTTTACTATGCACTGAGAGATTACCCCGCCGGAAAAATCAGCATAAGAGGCAGCGGAGGGCAGGAGATAGAACTCATAGATGCGGATGCGGACAGAGTTATCGAACGGATATCGATGCGCCGTGCGCTTGAAGAAGCTTTTAAAGGCGCTGTTTATTTGCATAGTGCCGAAACGTATCTTGTGGAAGAGCTGAATTTGAGTGATAAATATGCGCTTCTTAAAAAAAGCCGTGTTAACTACTATACCGATTCTTTAACACTTCATAGAATTGAAATTCTAAATACGTTTGAGCAGAGAGATGCTTTCGGGTTAAAGTTGTATTTCGGATCGGTGCGGGTTAGTGAGAGAGTTGTCGGGTTTGTGAGAAAGCAGTACGGGACAGATAAGAAAATCGGTGCGGAATCCGTAGATTTGCCTGAAACTCAGTTTGAAACTCGCGCTTTTTGGTTTACTATTCCGGATAAACTAAAATCCTCCGTTATTCAAAGCGGAGAAGAAATACCCGGAACAATTCATGCGGTGGAGCATTTGCTTGTCGCCATGATGCCGCTTGTCGTAATGTGTGACAGAAATGATGTAGGCGGAGTTTCTCACCCTTTACATCCCGATACTATGATGCCTACGATCTTTATTTATGATGGTGCGGAAGGTGGCGTTGGGCTGTCAGAAAAAGGATTTGAAAAATTCGAAGAACTTGCAACCGCTGCATACAAAACCGTTTCCACTTGCCCGTGTAAAGACGGATGCCCTTCATGTATTTTTTCGCCCAAATGCGGGAATGACAATAAACCGCTCAGTAAAAACGGGGCAATTATTTTATTGGGGGAGATGTGTAATGAAGAAAATTATTAAAGTCGTTTGGATAGCTACTTATTTCGTTTCCGTTCTCATGGTAATTTTCTTTGCCCTCGTTTTCTGTAAACCGTTTTTCGGATACGAATATAAAGCGAACACTACGATTCTTTTCTCCAATCTGTCAGAGAAACAGTACGAAGATTATTCCATGCAAATCGTTGATTACTTTTTTAATAATGACACAAACGTCCGCATTCTACGTGTGAACAGTTCCGAAATTAAAGGATATTTTACGGAAAGAGAAATAAAGCATGTGAGAAACGTAAAAAACCTTGTAAGATTCTTTCTTTTGCTTACTGCTCTTTGTATTGTTTTTTCTGTAGTAACGATTTTGAAAATTAAACAAAAAAGAAATTTTCTATCTATTGCCTCTTTTTCGTCTGTTGTGCTGATTTTACTTTTGCTTACGGTGCAATTTGTAAATTTTAATAGTGCTTTTATCGTGTTCCATAAAATATTTTTCAGGAATAATTACTGGCTTTTGCCCGAAAATACAAAACTCATTGAGATGTTTCCAGAAAAGTTTTTTTACGATTTTGCCAAAGTGTGGCTGTCTTTGTTTTTAGGTTTTAACGGTGCTATCTATTTTGCTTCCGGATTTTTGAACTTGTCGAAAAATGCATAGGCATTATGGTTGTGTATACTTTCAAAATTTTTTGCCTCCACCGCATAGTAAGTGATTCGTTCGTCTTTATCGAGAGATAACGAAACGTTGCGCACCACATCTTCAACAAAGCGCGGGTTGTTGTATGCCTTTTCTGTAATATATTTCTCATCGGGCCTTTTCAACAAAGAATATAGCGGCGCACTGGAGGCCTGTTCCGAAATTTCTATGATTTCTTCAATCCACACGAGTTTTTTCATCCTTACTCTTACCGTAATAATACCTCTCTGATTGTGTGCTCCGTATTTACTTATCGCTTTTGAACAGGGGCAAAGCGTATGCACCGGAGTGTTTACTTCAAGGATAAAATCCATTTTTTCTCTTTTCGACGCAATGAACGCACATTCGTAATTCATAAAACTTTCTATATGTGAGACAGGAGCTTTCTTTAACAAGAAGTAAGGGAACCTTACCTCAATATGGCTTTCCGTCGCATTAAGGGAGGATTTAATGTCATTCAGGACATTTTCTATGTTTTTTATACTCATATCGCATCTGTGTTTATTGAGAACTTCTATGAACCTGCTCATGTGCGTGCCTCTGAATTCTTTCGGTAAATCCACAAACATATTGATTCTTGCTATTGTTTTTTGTGTGCCGTTTGCTCTGTCCATCACCCTTACGGGATACAGTATGTCACTTACACCCACTCGCTTTAAAGGTATGTTTCTTACGTCTTTCTCGTTTTGTATGTCTTTCATTCTTTTATGATAACAGTATTGTTTGGCCCTTCTGACAGTTGCACTTCGTATAAATCGCATCGGTATTTTTCAAATGCTTTTTTTAATTTTTCGAATATGAAAATTGCAACGTGCTCTGTCGTAGGGTTTTCAAACAGATCGTTCAGATATTTATGATCAAGTTGATCAACTATTTTATTCACTTCTTTTTTGAGTATGGCAAAATCAAGAACCATGCCGCTATTTTTCAACTCTCCACGTATCGTAACCTTTAAAAAATACGTATGGCCGTGTAAGTTTTCGCACTTCCCGTTATAATCTACTACTTTATGTGCCGCATCAAACTTAAATTCTCTCGAAACGAATGTTTGCATGCTTCAATTATAATGATTTTTATCGTAACGAAAAATTTTTATTTTACCTGTTGACTAAAATTAAATTCCTAATAATATAGTATTACAATGAAATTGTTTGATGAAGTCATTAAGACTCTTCCGGATTATCCAATAAAGGATGTTAGGACAGGCCCGTTCTGGACTGCTGTTATGAGCAGGGGATGCGGGCTTGCATTGACATTTCCCGAACCTTACAGGATGTTCGTCTCTCAGTGCGGGGCTCTTATCGGTAAGAGTGCAAAAGAGGTAGCGGAGTTTGCCAAATCGTGGAATCCGACCGAGGCAGCGATTGGTGTTGCGGCAATAAATTCGCTTATTGAGGCTGACGGGAAAAATATCAATGCACTTGACTATATAATGGAAATAGGAAAAGGTAAAAACATAACGTTTGTTGGGCATTTTCCGAGAATGGATAAAATCCGGGCTGTTGCAAAAAAACTCAACATTATTGAGAAGAGAATGCAGATGGGAGATTATCCGGATACCGCTTCGGAGTTTATTATCCCTCAGTCTGACATTGTTGTTATTACGGGAAGTTCTTTTGTAAATAAGAGTTATAAGAGGCTTCTTGAATTATCGCAAAATAGTTATACGATTTTAATCGGACCTTCCGTTATCATGAGCGATGTTCTCTTTGATTACGGAGCGGATGTACTTGCAGGCAGTAGAATAGTAAACTGCAAGGGAGTGCTTGAGGCTGTTTCTCAGGGCGGGCATCTGAAAGATTTTAGCAAGTACATAGAATATGTGATGAAATTTAAGGAGAGGTGATTATATGTTTGTTGAATCGGACATTCGTGAGTTTCTTGACGCACTTAAATCTGAATCTGCAACACCTGGTGGTGGTGCCGCATCGGCGCTTTCCGGTGCTATGAGTGCCGCTTTACTTTCCATGGTGATGCGCATCTCGATAAGAAAAATAAAAGACGAGGATGTTGTTGAGGAATTGCAAAAATTAATCAAGCGTTGCGATAGAATTTCTTCGGAAATGGCACAATTTATCGATAGGGATATAGAGGCGTTCAACAAAGTAATGGATGCCTACAAATTGCCCAAATCGAACCCGGAAGAAAAGCAAAACAGAAAGGCAAAAATCCAGATTGCGCTGAAAGGAGCGGCGCTTGTTCCGCTTAATCTTATGGAATCCGTAAAAGAAATTGCACTTTGCGGCAAAAAAATAGTTGACATAGTTCCCGGATCTGTTATATCTGATATAGGGGTTTCGGCTTTGCTTGCGAATTCCGCGCTTGAAGGCGCTTATTACAACGTGAAAATAAACCTGAAGTATATAAAGGACAGTTCTTTCAACGAGGAAATTGCCGGCAAAGGAAGCAATATCTTTTCGGAAACCAAAAATACATTGGACAGTATAAAACAAAAAATCGACAAAATAGTGGAGGGGAGCTAAATGAGTAGCATAAGTGACGAAGTATTGAGATTAACAAAAGACGAAGTGAGTAAAAAAACGGCGAGGGAATTATATAAAATATCTCAGATAATAAAGGTAAAAAACTATACGCATTACAGAAAGAACGAACTTATCGAACGTGTCTGGGATAGAATACAGGAGCTGAAAAAAGAGAGAGAAATATTTTCGAAACCTGCGGAAAAGAAAAACGTTGAAAAGAAAAACGAGACACACAGAAGAGAGATGTCTTCAAAGCATCAGCAAAACGAAAGGCAAGCAAAACAGGAGAGAAGCGGAAACGAAGAAGTGATTTTTAAAGGTATTCTCGAAATTCATCCCGATGGTTACGGATTCCTGCGTTCCAACTATTTTCCTTCTTATTCGGATATATACGTTTCTCCGCCGCTCATAAGGAAGCACGGATTGAGAACCGGGGATATGATTACCGGACCCGTACACAGCCCTCAGAGAGAAAGTGAGAAATACCCGTCGTTAGTTAGGGTGCAGACGATTAATGGCAAAGAGATTTCCGGATATTACAGGCGTCCCGTATTTGAAAATCTGACTCCTACGTATCCGAACGAAAGAATTAAACTTGATACGCCGGGTTGCAACATTGCACTCAGGGTAATCGACTTAATCGCTCCGTTGGGTAAAGGGCAGAGAGGTCTTATTGTTTCTCCTCCCAAAGCTGGAAAAACGACGCTTTTGAAAGAAATAGCAAAAAGCGTTTCAAAGAATTATCCCGACATAAAACTCATGATACTTCTTATAGACGAACGTCCCGAAGAAGTTACCGACATGAGAATGTCAGTGCCTGCTGAAGTAATAAGTTCCACGTTCGATCAACCGCCCGAAAATCATATCAGAGTTGTAGAGCTTGCGTTGGAGCGTGCAAAGAGGCTTGTGGAAATAGGAACCGACGTTATGATTCTTCTTGACGGTATAACGCGTTTAACGAGAGCATACAATTTGCTCAGTTCGAATACCGGTAAAACGCTTTCCGGAGGACTTGACCCTTCTGCAATAAAAGGGCCGAAAAAATTTCTCGGTGCCGCGCGTAATATATTGCATGGCGGCAGCCTTACGATTCTTGCGACCGCTTTGATAGATACGGGCTCACGACTTGATCAGGTGATTTACGAGGAGTTTAAAGGTACCGGAAATATGGAAATCGTTCTGAGCAGAGAGCTTGCAGAAGAACGTATCTTTCCTGCCGTGGATATTAAAAAATCCGGGACAAGGAAAGAAGAGCTTCTTTACACACCCGAAGAGGTTAAAAAAGTCTGGGCGTTGCGCCGTTTCATAAGCGATCTTCCTTCGAAGGAAGCACTTGAGCGGCTCATAGAAATGCTCAGAAAAACCCGCTCAAACGAAGAATTTTTGAGGAGCATAGCGATAAATAATGAGTAGTAAAACCGGAAAAGTGGAAGTTATAACGGGCTGCATGTTTTCCGGAAAAAGCGAGGAACTGATCAGGAGATTGCGGCGTGCGCAGATTGCAAGGCAAAAGATACAGGTTTTTAAGCCTTCAATAGATACTCGCTATTCGAAAATTGACGTCGTATCGCATAACGGAAAAAAGATAGAAGGCATTCCTGTTAAATCTTCTGATGAAATTCTTGAAAAGTTAGAGCAAGATGTCGATGTTGTCGGAATCGACGAAGCACAATTTTTTGATGACAAAGTGGTGAAAGTTGCAAATTTGCTTGCCGACAGAGGAATAAGAGTTATTGTTGCAGGACTTGATATGGATTTCAGGGGAGAGCCTTTTGGCCCGATGCCATTTCTTATGGCAATAGCCGATGATGTTCAGAAGCTTCATGCCATATGCACCGTTTGCGGTGAGGATGCCACGAGAACGCAACGTTTGATTAACGGTAAGCCTGCGGACTATGATGACCCTGTTATTATGATAGGTGCACGTGAAAAATACGAGGCGCGTTGCCGTAAGCATCATTACGTTCAAAAGAGAAACGGTAATTAAGAGGTGATTTGATGTTTGACAGATTGAAAAGTATCGAAGAGCGTTACGAAGCTCTTTCCAAAGAACTTTCAAAAAAAGAGGTTATTGCAAATCCGGAGCTTTTTAAAAAGTATTCCATTGAATTTAAAGAGCTCGGAGATATTGTCACTCTCTACAGAAAGCTCAAAAATATAAATAAGGAAATTGAAGAAGCAAAAGAACTTCTCAAATCTGATGACAGCGAAATGCATGCGCTTGCCGAATCCGAACTTGAAGATCTCGAAGCAGAGAAGGAAAAGACAGAGGAAGAAATTAAAAAATTGCTTATTCCGAAAGATCCTATGGAAGGAAAAAATATAATAGTTGAAATACGCGCAGGTGTTGGCGGTGATGAAGCGGCACTTTTTGCACATGACCTTTTCAAGATGTATTTCGGATACGCCGAACGAAAGGGGTGGAAAGTGGAAGTTATGGACTCTCACCCTACGGATATAGGGGGATTGAAAGAGATTGTCTTCTCAGTATCCGGAAAAAATGTGTACAAGTACATGAAATACGAAAGCGGAGTTCATAGAGTTCAGAGAGTTCCTGAAACCGAGGCGTCCGGAAGGATTCATACATCCACCGCTACGGTTGCGGTGCTTCCGGAAGTTGAAGACGTGGACGTAAAAATAGATCCGGATGATCTCAGAATCGATGTTTACCACTCAAGCGGGCATGGCGGGCAGAACGTTCAAAAAGTTGCAACTGCTATCAGGATAATCCATAAACCGACAGGCATCATGGTTACATGTCAGGATGAACGATCCCAGCTTCAGAATAAGATAAAGGCAATGCGTATTTTAAGAGCGCGCCTCTACGATTTGTATCAGAGCCAAAAAGAGAACGAAATTGTTTCTCAGAGAAGGGCACAGATCGGAAGAGGTAATAGGAATGAAAGGATCAGAACGTATAATTTTCCTCAGGGAAGGGTGACCGATCATAGAATAAATATTTCTCTGTATAACCTTGAAGAAATCATGAGCGGTGATCTGGACGAGCTGATCAATGCGCTGATAGAAGAAGAGCAGAAAGAGAGGCTAAAACTGTTAGAAAAAGGAAAATAAATTTTATGAAGATTGCACGGCTTATTTACGATGCCAAAGAAGAGCTTAAAGAAGTTTCGGATACACCTTATCTTGAAGCGGAACTTTTGCTTGCGTTTCTTTTGCATAAGAGCAAAGAATACGTTATTGCAAATCTTGATAATGCGCTTTCGCCCGAACTTTCCGAAAAATTCTTTTCCCTTGTTGAACTTCGCAAGGAACGTTATCCGTTGAATTATATAACCGGAGAAAAGGAGTTTATGGGTTTAAAGTTTTTTGTAAATCCTTCCGTTCTTATTCCGCGTCCGGAAACGGAAATTCTCGTTGAAAAAGCACTTGAAATTTCGCATGGGAGCCCAGTAAAAATAATCGATATAGGTACCGGATCCGGCTGTATTCTTCTGTCGTTTTTGCACTATAATTCTTTAGCTCAAGGTGTGGGGATAGATATTTCGGAAAAAGCAATAGAGGTTGCCCGTAAAAATGCAGAAGCACTTGGGCTTTCCGAGCGCTCCGTTTTTTTCGTATCGGATTTTCGGTATTTCGATTCCGGCGAGCGTTTCGATATGGTACTGTCCAATCCGCCTTACGTGAGAACCGACGAATTGAAAAATGTTCCGTTCGAACCTACTCTTGCGCTTAATGGCGGACAAAGCGGATATGAATTGTATCCGGAACTTATAGAGAAAGCTTATGGCCTCTTGAAGGATAACGGAACTGCAATTGTTGAAATAGATTATAGGTTTCAAAAAGAGATAAAAGAGCTTTTCTTAAAAAATAAATATCGGGAAATTTCTTTTATCAAAGATTTGTCAAACAGAGTGCGCTTTGTAAAAGGAGTTAAATGAGAAAGGAATTTGAAAAGGCAATTTCCGTTTTAAAAGAAGGCGGAATAATTGCATTTAAAACGGATACCGTTATGGGAATCGGAGCGAACGG
>JALSNB010000073.1 GCA_026987225.1 Caldisericaceae bacterium | reverse complement strand
ATTCATCGTGGGAAAACTCATGGAGAAAGGCACCGAAAAGATTCTCGACGTGGGAGGAGACCCTTACGGCGCAGGTGCGATTGCGCAGTTCAGGGAGGTGATGCCGGAAGGCACTTACAACTTTTTGTTCGTTGTAAATACGAGGCGGCCCGAAACATCCACAAAAGACGAAATTTTGAAGGCGATGGCCGTCGTGCAGAACGCCTCGAGAATGAAGATAACGGGCATTGTTTTCAACACGAATTTGAGGTGGGAAACAACCGAAGAAACGCTTCTCAAAGGGTTTGACATCGTAAAGTCCGTATCCGACGAAACGGGGCTTCCCATCGTTTTCGGATGCGTGGATGCGGAGCGTAAGGAACTTGCCGACAAATTAGACATTCCTATTTTACCATTAAAATTATTCGTTAACCCGTTGCCGAAAATGGGTGTTTAACGGAAGGAGGAGTTATGGAGAAAAAAGTGATTATCAACGAAGAGCGCTGCAAAAGTTGCGGCCTCTGTGTGAGCGTGTGCCCGAAGCACGTGCTGAGAATTTCCGATCGGATCAATTCCAAGGGGTACCATCCTGCGGAGCTTTTTGACAACGAAGGGTGCATTTCCTGCGGGTTCTGCTATTTGATTTGCCCTGACATGGCGATTCAGGAAGTAAGGCGTCCTGAACCGGTGAAGAAGTAAAGGAGGTTTGCTATGGGTGAAAAAGTTTTGATGAAAGGCGCCGAAGCGATTGCAGAGGCAGCGATTAGGGCGGGGTGCATGGCGTTTTTCGGTTATCCTATCACTCCGCAGAACGAAACGCCGGAGTATTTTTCAAGGAGAATGCCCGAACTCGGCAGGGTTTTCCTTCAGGCGGAGAGCGAAGTTGCATCTATCAACATGGTTTACGGTGCGGCGTGCACCGGAACGAGGGTTATTACGACATCGTCCAGCCCGGGCATCAGTTTGATGCAGGAAGGGTTTAGTTACATTGCAAACTCGAACGTTCCGTGCGTTGTCGTTAATGCGATGAGAGGCGGCCCGGGACTCGGTGATATTGCTCCAGCGCAGGCTGACTATTTCCAGGCGACAAAGGGCGGCGGGCATGGAGATTACCATTCCATAGTGCTTGCACCGCACACGATTCAGGAAACTGTTGACCTGATGTTCGATGCATTCGATCTTGCCGACAAATACAGAATTATGGTGGTTATGCTCGTTGACGGGCTTATGGGGCAGATGATGGAGCCTGTCGAATTCAAAGAATGGGTTGACGTGAAAAAATTCAAAACACCCGAATGGGCGACTGTCGGCCAGGGAGAGAGGGATCACAGAAACATCATTACGTCCCTTGAAATCCTTCCGGAAGGCCTTGAAAAGATGAACCTTGCCCTTCAGGAAAAATATAAGAAAATCAAAGAAAACGAAGTGAGAATGGAAGCGTATAAGATGGATGACGCCGAATATGCGCTTACCGCATTCGGTACGGTTGCGAGAATTGCAAAAACAGTCGTGCAGATGGCGAGGAAAGACGGCATAAAGTTGGGGCTGATTCGTCCCATTACCGTGTGGCCTTTCCCTGAAAAGGAAATCTCGGGATATGCGGATAAGGTAAAATTCTTCTTTGATGTGGAGATGAACGAAGGGCAGATGTTGGAAGACGTAAAACTCGCCGTTAACGGAAGAAAGCCCGTTTACTACTATGGCAGGCTGGGCGGTGTCGTTCCGACGGCAGAGGAAATTTACGAGCAATTCAAAAAGCATTTGGGAGGTAAATAATGAAGCTCATATACAAAAAACCGGATACGATTACAAAAAGGGATACGACTTATTGCCCCGGATGCCCTCACGGCATTGCGCACAGGCTCATAGCGGAACTGCTCGAAGAGATGAACCTCGTTAAGAAAACCGTTATCGTTTGGCCTGTGGGGTGTTCCGTGTTCGGCTACTACTTCATTGCAACCGATGCAGTCGAAGCGGCACACGGGCGTGCGGCGGCAATGGCAACCGGTATAAAAAGGGCACATCCCGAATCGTTCGTTATCACGTATCAGGGCGACGGAGACCTTGCGTCCATCGGTATTGCAGAAGCAGTGCACGCTGCGGCAAGAGGCGAAAGAATTTCCATCGTATATATAAACAACGGAAACTACGGAATGACAGGCGGACAGATGGCGCCTACGACGCTGATCGGGCAGGTTACGACAACAACGCCTTACGGCAGAAAGCCCGAACTGAACGGTTTCCCCATGCACGTTCCGGAAATGTTTGCCGCACTTGATGGGCCTGCATACATCGCACGTGCCGCACTTGACAGCCCTCAGCACATTATTCAGGCTAAGAAATTCCTTAAAAAGGCGTTTACCGCGCAGGCAAACAATCTTGGATTCTCTCTTGTGGAACTGATATCCGCATGCCCCACTAACTGGAAAATGACGCCCGTCGAAGCGATGGAAAGAATAAGGAAAGAAGTTCTTCCCGTGTTCCCAATAGGGGAATTCAAAGTTGCAAAGGGGGTTGAATAATATGCAAAAAGAGCTCGTCATAGCGGGATTTGGCGGACAGGGCGTAATGCTTGCCGGTGAACTGCTTGCGGAGGCGGGTAAAGAAGAAGGAAGATACGTTACGTTCCTTCCGTCTTACGGCCCTGAGATGAGGGGCGGCACTGCAAACTGCGACGTGATTGTGTCGGACGAACCGATTGCATCGCCTGTTATCGGGCATCCCGAAGCTGCAATCATAATGAATCTTCCCTCTCTCGACAAATTTGAGCCTCTTATGAAGGAAAACGGCTTGCTCGTTCTTAACAAGACGCTTATCCCAAAAGAGGTACAGAGGAAAGACCTCCGCGTGATTCAAATCGATGCGCAGACAGTTGCAAAAGAGCTTGGAAACGAAAAAGTCGTAAATATGATACTACTCGGTGCGTATAACGAAATCGAAAAAACGGTGAAGCTCGAAACATTGAAGAACGCGCTGAAGCATTTTCTCACCGGAAAAAAGGAAAAACTCATTCCCGTAAACGAAAAGGCACTTGAGAAAGGTGCGGAAATTGCAAGGGAATTTTTAGGGGTGAAATAGATGAAGATAGTAAAACCGCTTGACCTTCCGCCCGAACCTGTCGAATTCAACGGGGAAACGCTGAAAGGCGTTACGATCAGGTGGCTTATAAAAAAGGAAGACGGCGCGCCGAACTATGCAATGCGCTATTTTGAAATGGAGAAAGGAACCTCGATACCGGAGCATCACCATCCGTGGGAGCACGAAATATACTTCCTTCAGGGAAAGTGTCTTATAAGCGAAGGCAAAGAGGAGCGCGTCGTGGAAAAGGGAACTGCCGTTTTCATCCGCCCGGATATGCCCCACTCGTATAAAAACGTGGGCGATGAAAAGGTTGTTTTCCTCTGTATCATTCCGATAAAATGAGTTTTATAGGCAAAACGTTTGTCGTTACCGGTGGTTCTTCCGGCATTGGGAGGGCCACTGCCATAATGCTTGCACAGAGTGGGGCACACGTCTTCATTGTGGGAAGGGACGAGAAGCGTTTGAAGGAAACGGCAAAGTTCAGCAAAAACATCTTTTTTGTAAGGGCTGATTTTGCAACGCCCGAGTCGATAAAGGAAACGGCGAATTTCATAGCGGAGAATGTAACGGAAATCAGCGGGTTTGTCCATTCGGCAGGCGAAATATACACGGAACCGTTCGAAACGTTCAGGATAAGAGAACTTTTGGAAATGGAGAGAGTTAACGTGAACGCCGGGTTTGAACTTTTGCAGGATCTCATGCCGATTTTCAAAAAAGGTGCGGTTGTTTTTGTTTCGTCCATAGATGCGTTTTTCGGGGAGACTGATTCTCCGTCAAGCGGATATTCCCTTACCAAAGGTGCGCTTGTCTCCCTGACACGTGCTCTTGCATCCGAACTCGGCGTAAAGGGGATAAGAGTGAACTGTGTTGCGCCCGGGCTTATAAGGACTCGTATGACTGAGGATTTCTTTACGGATCTGTTCAAAGACCAGAGAGAACGTTTTCTCAGCCGTGTTCCTCTGGGGCGCGAGGGCAGACCGGAAGAGGTTGCAAGGGTTATTGCGTTCTTGCTTTCCGACGATGCGTCTTACGTAAACGGAGACACGATATTCATAGACGGGGGGTATCACGTGCGGTGAGGTTTTTGCATGTTGCAGACCTTCATCTCGGATTCAACACTTACGGAAAGGAAAAGGATTACTCGCCTTTCAAGGCGCTTGACTTTGCAATCGAATATGCGGAAGAGCACGGCGCCTCCCTGTTCCTCATAGCGGGCGACGTTTTCGACAGAAGAGATCCGCCGAGTTATATACAGAAAGGATTTGCGGAAAGAGTAAAGAGGCTCACGGAGAGCGGCATCACCGTTTTTATTGTGACCGGAAACCACGAAGGTGCGCCCAATCCGGAAAGAAATATTCATCTCGACGTTTACAGTGCCTTAAGAATTAAAAACGTTTTTGTTGCAAAAAGGATAAGGCTTTACAAACTCAGGGATATAAACATTATCAGCGTTCCGTATCCTTACAAAAAGAATCTCCTTGCAAAGGAAGAATACAGAGACAAGAGCGAGGCGGAAATTGCCCTGAAGATGAACGGGATCATAAAGGATGCAATAAAAAAGTATGTTGAGGAAGCGGATAACGATAATCCGATAATCGTTGCCGCGCATAT
>JALSNB010000072.1 GCA_026987225.1 Caldisericaceae bacterium | reverse complement strand
CCCATTCTCCGGAAAACATAGCAAGAGAAGCGAATGTCATTAAGGATGTAGGCTCCTATGAAGACTTGTTTGACGTTATAAAAAATGCGGACAAAAATAGGTTTATGTTTACAATAGAATTTTTCCCGGAAGAAGGGAAGTATTTCGGCGACGGGCACAGAAAGTGCGGAGTGCATGTTTTGCCTGAAAAAAACGAAAAAGCGATTTGCCCTGTCTGCAAAAAACCGCTCACTTACGGTGTTTACCACAGAGTAATGGAGGTTGCAAACTGGACGAATTCGGAGAGAAAAAACAAAAAACTTCCTTACAGGCACGTGATTCCGCTTAAAGAAATTCTTTCCGTTGTCAGCGGAAAAGGAAAGAAAACAAAAACCGTTTCCGTTCTTTACGATGCCGTATTGGATGCGTTTGGCTCCGAGCTTAACGCTTTGCTGTTTGCACCTACGGACGAGTTGTATGAAAAACTTGACAAAGACATTGCCGATGCTATTTGTATGATGCGTGAGGAAAAAGTGGAAAAACAGTACGGATACGACGGTGTTTACGGAAAGATAACGCTAAAAGGGAGGAAATCCGTTGGGCTCTTTGGTTGACAGGTTCGGCAGAAAAATTACTTACATACGCTTTTCGGTCACTCCGCGGTGCAATTTTAATTGTGATTACTGTAGCTCGCATACTGCGGAAAATGACAATGCCGAGGAATTCACAACGGATGATATTGCTTTTCTGTTCAGTATTGCAGGCGAACTCGGTATAGAAAAAGTAAGGCTTACCGGCGGGGAGCCTCTTTTGAGGAAAGACATTGTAAATATCGTATCGGCACTTCACGATGCAGATAACATAAGAGAGATAGTGCTCACAACGAATGGATACTATCTGAGTTTTCTTGCAGGTAAGTTAAAAAAGGCCGGATTGACAAGGGTTAATATCAGTTTGGATACGCTGAGGGAAGACGTGTTTAAGCGGATTACACATGTTGACGGTTTCAGACTTGTTGAGAAAGGAATAGAAAAGTCCGTAGAGAATAAACTCCTACCCGTTAAAATCAATACGGTTTTAATGAGGGGCATAAACGAAGAAGACATTGTGCCCATTGCAAAGCTTACGCTCAAATATCCCGTAATTGTTCGTTTCATAGAACTCATGCCCGTAAAAGGAAACAACTTCTGGAAAAAGCATTATATGAGTTTTTCCGAAGCGCTCCTTATGATTAAAAAAGTGTTTGATGTCGTTCCTGCGCAGGGCGGCAAAGGAGAAGTTGCAAGTTATTATAAAATAGCAAATTCCAGCGGAAAAGTCGGATTTATTACTCCGGTAAGCCAGCACTTCTGTGCTCAGTGCAACAGAATTCGTATTACGGCATCGGGCAAGATATTCCCCTGCTTGTTTTCAAAGGAATACGTTTCAGTATGGGATGCGGTGAAAAAACGTGACAGAAATGCACTTGAAATGCTTATAAGGAAATCCGTTGACATAAAACCGAAAGAGCACGGCCCTATTGATGCGGATGATCAGGATTTTATAAATAATATGAGGGAGTTAGGAGGTTAAAATGGGGCAGATCGATCGTAACGGAAGAATTAAAATGGTGGATGTTACGGAAAAAAAGGAGACTCACAGAACGGCACGTGCACATGCGAAAATCCACATGAAAAAAGAGGCGTTGGAAAAAGTTGCAAAAGGGGAAGTGACAAAAGGAGACGTTTTTGTAAGTGCGAAGATTGCGGGCATACTTGCCGCAAAGAAAACAGGTGAACTCATTCCGCTCTGCCATCCGTTAAATCTCACTTTTGTCGATGTTTCTTTTGATGTAAATATGGAAAAATCTTTCATAGAAATCGAAAGTTTTGCGGAACTTGTCGGAAAAACTGGCGTGGAGATGGAAGCATTGATTGCCGCATCTGTTGCCGCACTCACGATATACGACATGTGCAAATCGATGGATAAGGAAATGCTTATAGATGAAATCTACCTTTTGGAGAAGAGCGGAGGTAAAAGCGGACATTTTGTAAGAAAAAGCAAATGACTTGACAGAATTCTAAAAACTGTTATATTTTTTTCTTGCTATGTTTTTCTGAGAAGGAGGCCGAATGGAGAGAGTAATTGATTTTACCAGGACAAAACCTGTAAAGGATCTTCCCGATTTACTTGGGATCCAGAAGAATTCTTATAAAGAATTCCTTGAAAAAAGAATAGGAGATATATTAAAAAAACTGTTTCCTATCGAAACAAAGAAGATAAGGCTTGAATACATAGATTATCATGTGGATAAGCCTGTAAAGAGTATTGAGGATTGCCTCCGCGTCGGTTCGACTTATGAGGCGAGAGTTACCGCACGTTTCAGGTTAATTTATCTTGATACGGGTGAGATGAAGGAACAGGAGGTATATCTTGCGGATGTGCCTTTGATGACTCCTGAAGGCTGTTTCATTATAAACGGAAGAAAAAGAGTCGTGGTGGAACAGTTAATACGTTCCCCGGGCGTATTCTTCCAGACTGAAAAAGACAAATCAACCGGAATACTCAATTACGTTGTAACCATCATTCCGGACAGAGGAAACTGGATGGACATGGAAGTCGGAAAAGATAACGTAATATACATGCGTTTGAAGAAGAAACTGAAGAAACTTCCCCTTACGCTTGTCCTGAAGGTTGCGGGATTCAAAGATAACGACGAAATCAGAAAAACTTTCCAAAGGGAAATGACTCTGCATATCCTTACGACATCCCCTTTCTCCTATGACGTTGCGCTTAACAAAACTCTTGCTGAGGATATACGCGACGAGGACGGAAAGATTGTTGCAAAAAAGGGAGAGAAATTCACCGAAAAAGTTGCCGAAAAACTTCTCTCCAAAGGTATTGAAAAGATTTCTCTGAAAGTAACCGGTGTTGATTACTGGATCGAACAAACGCTGAAAAGAGACAGAACGGAAACTCCGGAAGAAGCGATGATGGAAATTTACAAGGTGCTCCATCCCAAAGAAAGGCCAACGCTTGAAGCGGCAGAGCAACTTGTAGAGACTTTGCTTCGCGATCCGAGAAGAAACGAATATTATCCTGTCGCCAGATACAAGATGAATAAGAAATTTGGCAGGGATAGCAAGAGCAAAATTTTGGAAAAGCAGGATTTTATAGATACGGTAAATTATTTGATTGACATAAGAGAAGGCCTTAAACAGGTTGACGATATCGATAACCTTTCGAACAGAAGGGTAAGAACCGTTGGAGAACTTATTGCAGAAGAGTTCGAACGAGGTGTCGTAAGGGTTCAGAGGAGCGCAAAAGACAGAATTACCATTACACAAAAAGAAAATATCAAACTTTCCGATATTATCAGTGCAAGGACGATTTCCGGGCAGCTCAGGCAGTTCTCTGGAACAAACCAACTCTCCCAGTTTATGGAAGAAACAAATCCGCTTGCTTCTCTTGCGCACAAGAGAAGGTTGAGCTCTCTCGGCCCGGGCGGCCTTCATAGGAAACGTGCCGGTATCGAGGTGCGTGATATTCACTATTCGCATTACAGTAGGATTTGCCCGATTGAAACACCCGAAGGGCAGAACATAGGGCTGATCAATTCGCTTGCAACATATGCGGGTGTGAACGAATACGGTTTCATCACGGCTCCTTACAGGATAGTGAAGAACGGCAAAGTTACGGATCAAATCGTAGAGCTTACCGCAGACGAAGAAGAAAAATATATTATAGCGCAGGCAAACACGCCTGTCGATAAAAACGGTAAAATTAAAGACAAATACGTTATAGCTCGTGAAAGAAGCGAATCCGGAGAGATTCTTCCACGTCTTGTGCCTCGTGAAAAAATCGATCTTATGGATATTGTGCCCCAGCAGGTAATAGGCGTTTCGGCATCTCTTATTCCGTTCCTTGATCACGACGATGCTAACAGGGCATTGATGGGCTGTAACATGCAGAGGCAGGCAGTTCCTCTTTTGATGCCTGATCCTCCCCGTGTTGCAACGGGTATAGAAAAGCGTATTCCGATAGACAACCTTGACGTGCCTCTTGCCGAAGAAGACGGTATCGTTTCTTATGTTTCTGGCAGTGAAATTCGTATTGTGCCGGACGATGCAAAAACCGAGGCTGTTTCCGTTTACAGAGAAGCACATGACTTGAAGATAAACCTTGAGAACAGGATCAAGCAGAAAGACGTATTACTGTTTGGTTTTGAGCCCGCGATAAAGGGTTATGAAAAATACGTAGGCGAAAAACTCACTCCCGAAATTCTCGAAAAACTCATATCCAAGGGTATAGAGAACATATCGATAATACAGGCCGACAAATTGCAAAAGTTCCCCATAATGAGCTGTTTTGACTTGGAAAAAAACGAAGTGCTTGTGGGAAAAGTTTCCGGAGAAACGATTCTTAGCAAACGAAAAAAGCCTATTATAGAAGAAAATCAGAAAATCTCCGATACGAAACTGAACCGTTTGTTTAACAGTAAGGTGAAAGAAATAAAGATAAAAGAGGGGGACAGTATTGTTTCCCAGCCCGTTTTTTCCATAATGCTCACCGCTGTTGGTAAAAACATGATAGGGAAAGGGCTTTTCGCTTCATATACGAATACGAAGAGAAGCATCGAAATCGGAACGAAAATTACGGAAGACATTTTGAAACGCCTCTATGAAAAAGGCGTTACGGATCTTGTAATTTATTATCCCAATGAAGT
>JALSNB010000071.1 GCA_026987225.1 Caldisericaceae bacterium | reverse complement strand
GGGCCGGGCAGGCATATTTTATCCACACAAAACCTGCCTATTCTTACGAAACTTCTCTCCCTGCCGTATGGGTTTAAGAGCCCGTTTCAAGCGGAAGTTGTTTTTGTAGACAGAAAAGTATTCACGAACTTGAAGTGGGGAACAGAGCAGCCGATTCTCTATAGGGACAAAGAACTCGGTATGGTGCGTCTCCGCTCTTTCGGTATTTACAGCGTGCGAATCACAGATCCGTATCTATTCGTAAATACGGTTGTGGGAACTCAGGGAATTTATACAACCGAAGAGTTACAAAATTTCTACCGTTCGATTATACTTTCCCGCTACACCGATGTGTTGGGAGAAGGCATAGAGTCTATTTTTGATCTGCCGAAGATGTACGATGAATTCAGTGGTATTGCAAAATCACGCATACTCGAGGATTTCAAAAAGTACGGTTTGGAGCTCGTTGATTTTTATATTTCATCGATCACTCTTCCGGAAGAAGTGCAGAAGGTTATCGACGAGCGGACCGGTATGAATGCTATAGGCAATATGAATCAATACCTTCAGTTTAAAGCGGCAAAAGCGATGGAAGAAGCGGCAAATAACCCGACACCGGGAGGCACTGCTGCGGCAGGTGCGGGGCTCGGCATGGGTATGGGAATGGGTATGATTATTCCCGGAATGATGCAGCAAGCAATGAATGCAAACAATCAAAATCAACAGAAGCAGCAGGTTATGATAAAGTGCCCGAACTGCGGTGCGATTATTCCTGCCGACTCGAAATTCTGCCCTAACTGCGGTTATAAGCTTGTAAAGGATCAGCCGAAAATGATTGAATGCCCTAACTGCCATAAACAAATTCCTGCCGACTCAAAATTCTGTCCGTATTGCGGATACAAACTCGTAAAAGATGACGGAGGCGCTTCCAAGTAGTGGGATTACTGCTTCTTATTGTAGCGTTATGGTTTGCGTGCGGATTTTTAAGCCTGTTTATCATGCGGAAGGAAAACCTTCCGCCTGTTTACAAAACCTTTCTTGTTATGGAAGGATTTATAGGATTAATCTTTATTCTAATTTTTAAAGGGGGGAAGTGATATGAATCGAAAGAAACTATTTGCCGTTGTCCTTTTATTGTTCATTGTTGCGGCGCTTCTCATTCCAGCGAGGAGTGCTTTTGCATCTTACAGGTATAATGAGTGGAACTCCGATATTACCGTGCAAAGGAACGGTGATTTGCTGATTCGTGAAGACCTTGTCATGTATTTCGGCTCCCACGACGGAGGCAAAGCGTATCACTGGTTTAAGCGTTGGATTAACCTCGATAAAATTCAGGACGTAACGGACATAAAGGTGTATGAAATGAGGAACGGCGTTGAAGTTCCTTATAAATTGGGGGATAATACGCCGGGCACTTACACGTTCTACAGAGATAACGGTGCCGTTTACATAAAGCTGAACTATGAGGCAAAGAACACGGTAAAGCATTTTGTTTTGAAGTACAGAGTTGTTGGTGCTGCGAGGAAAGGCGCAATAGAATTTTTTGAAAAGGATACATTGATACAGTATTATGCGATACCAAGGGGCAATGAGGTTACCATAGGGAAAGCATCCGTGGATGTCCATCTTCCCCCCGGTGCAACGAAAGATCAGATAAAGGCATGGGGCTGGGGATTACCCGTTGGTACGGGAAAAGTGCAGATAGTTAGCGGAAACGAAGTAAAATTCTATGGCGAGGATATAGCACCCGGAGAATTTATCGGGTTTTCCATAGTTGTTCCCAAAGGGCTCATCATAATGCCTGCAGGTGTTACGGTGCATCCGGGCAGTGCAAAGGACATTCAAAAACGTGCTGCGGAAAAAGCGGCAAGGGAAGCAAAAATCAGGGGTATAAAAAACCTCATAGGGTTTTTGCTGTTCTTATTTATCGTTATTTTTATGTTCTTTCAGTGGTACAAATACGGAAGGGATTACAAACTGCCGGAATTTGCCGAATATTTGAGAGAACCGCCGTCTAATTTGCCGCCCGCTGTTGTCGGCGCTCTGATTAAGCAAGGAGCTACGATAAAAGAAGTGATTGCAACGATTATCGATCTTGCGAACAGGGGCTATTTGAAAATCGAAGAGATAAAGGGCGGATTTTTGAGCGGAACTGATTATGTTTACACGTTGAATAAGGAAAAGAGCACTGATGATTTGAAACCTTTCGAAAGGGATTTGCTCGAATACATTTTCAGCGGGCTTGACAGGGTGAAGCTTTCCGATTTGAAATACAGTTTTTCAAAAGTTCTTCCGCAAATTTACAAGGCAATCAACAAAGAGCTCATTGAAAACGGTTTTTATGAAGGCGGAAGCCCCGCACAAGTCAAAGGTAAATATTTTGCTATCGGTTTTCTTATGGTTTTCTTCGGAATATTTGCATTGGTATTCGGCGCGTTGGCGGGCATTGGCTTCCTTATCTGGCCTATATTCCTCGGCGGTTTTGTTGTCCTTGCTTTTGCAAACGCAATGCCGAGAAAATCGATGAAAGGTGCACAGGAAGTTCAGAAGTGGCGTGCATTCGAACGCTACCTTAAAGGGCTTTTGAAGTATAAAAAAGCGGAGGAGGCAAAGGATAAGTTTGCCACGTATCTGCCATTTGCAATCATATTCGGGCTGGACAATTCCTGGATAAAAGCTTTCTCGAAAGTAAAAGCGCCGGTTCCTGTTTGGTATGTGCCGTATGGCTACTATAATAATGGTTATTATGGGAGCGGTAATATGCAAACTGCACAGGGATTTGGCGGTGGAAACGTAGGAACTCCGGGCGGAATGAACGGGAATTTTGCAAACGGCATTCAGGGACTTTCCCTTGAATCGATTTCGCACGGATTAAATTCGCTTTTGAATAGTTCTGCCACCGTGTTTACGTCCACAAAGAGTTCTTCTTCGGGTGGCGGAGGAGGATTCTCCGGCGGAGGCGGATTCTCCGGTGGCGGCGGAGGTGGCTCTGCTGCCGGATAAATTTTTTCTGGAGGTTGATATATGAGGAAAAAGGCACGTTCCAAAATTCTTGTTGCTCTCGAAGTGTTTTTGCTTGTTGTCTTGATTATTTTGATTGCAGGCTCTACCGCTGCATTCATATATGTTTCTCAGTGCGCAAAAGGCCTGCCGGATATTTCAAAACTTTCTTTCTCACCGGAGCAGTCCTCTCAGATATTTGACTACAAAGGAAACCTCATAACGAACGTTTACGCATTCGAAAACAGGGTTTACGTGCCTTTGGATAAGATTTCGGATGTTGCAAAAAAGGCTGTTATTGCCGAGGAAGACGAGCGTTTCTATCAGCACGGGGCACTTGACTATAAAGGAATTATGCGTGCCTTGTGGGAGGATTTGAGATATGGAAAAGTCGTTCAGGGCGGTAGCACGATCACTCAGCAGCTTGCAAGAAGTCTTTTCCTTACTCAGGAAAGAACGATAAAAAGAAAGGTAAAAGAAGCTCTGCTTGCAATCGAACTTGAAAAGAAGTTTACGAAAGACCAAATTCTTGAAATGTATCTGAACGAGGTATATTTCGGTGCGGGCGCTTACGGTATAGAATCCGCTGCCGAAACGTATTTCGGAAAGCATGCTTCGGAGCTTACTCTTCCGGAAGCCGCAATGCTTGCAGGCGTGATAAAGGCGCCCTCGGATATTAATCCTTTTGTGAGCTTGAAAGCCGCAAAAGAAGCACAGAAAATTGTTCTTGCAAAGATGGCGGACGTGGGATACATAAGCGAGAAAGAAGCGGAAGATGCTTACAATACCCCGCTTAAATTCGCCAAAAAGAAAGAAGTCGGGGACAACATGGGCTATGTGATTGATTACGTAAAGCAGAAAGTTGCCGAAAAATTCGGTGAGAAAATGCTTTACGAGGGCGGGTTGAAAATTTATACGACGATTCGGCCGGAGCTTCAAAAAGCGGGAACAGAGGCGATTAACGACGTGCTAACAAAGGCCGAAGACGATGGAATTTTCCCGAAAGGAAAAAAGAATCATCTCGGCGTAATTCAACCTCAGTCATCACTGCTTGCGCTTGATACGAAAACGGGTGCCGTGCTTGCGATGGTCGGCGGGCGTGATTATAACAATACGAAATACAACAGAGTTTTTGCTCTGAAGCAGCCAGGTTCTTCATTCAAAATCTTTGACTATACTTCTGCGATTGCCGCAGGCTCACTTACTCCTTCTTCAATTATCCTGTCCGCACCGTATCAGGTAAAAACCGTAACTGGTGTGTGGAAACCGCACGAGTGGATAGGCGAAAATAAATATTTTGGAGATATGAATGTTTACAGGGCACTTGCGCTTTCTTCCAATATTTGTGCGGCAAAAGTTTCTCAGAGAATAGGGCTTAACACGGTTATTTATTTTGCACGTAAGTTCGGTATAACAACACCGCTAAAACCGTACCCGTCAATTGCGATAGGCAGTTTCGAAGTAAAACAGATTGAAATGGCGGATGCGTATGCGGCGCTCGGTGCGGGGGGCGTGAGGCACCCTCCGTATGTTATAGAGAAGATAGTTTCCCCAAACGGTCAGGTACTTTATCAGCATAAAGATAATTCTTATAGGGTTGTCTCCCCTCAGGTTGCATATATTATGAACAAGATATTCAGTTATGTTATGTCAACAGAGGTGAATGCACGCATAAAAGGGTTGCCTGCTGCCGGGAAAACGGGAAGTAC
>JALSNB010000070.1 GCA_026987225.1 Caldisericaceae bacterium | reverse complement strand
ATTTCTTCTCATGAATTCACTGACCTTGACATTTACCGTCCCAATGCTTTGCTTTTGTATAAAGGTAGAATGATAGGTGTGGGTAAAGCGGAAGAACTTCTGGGAGAAAAGAATCTTGTTCCGTATGAACTCGAACTGAGCCGATTCGACGGCGAAATCGAAAACGAGTTATTGGAAAAGGGCATTATATACGCTAAAATACCGAAAGAACTTATAGAGCTTGACAAGGTTTTTCATGTAAGGGTACTTGTAAGAAACGGAAAGGTGAGCTTTCTTATAAAAACCCTCTTGGAACATGATGTAAAGATATTTTCAATGAGAAAACAAAACATCAGTTTGAAGGATGCTTATCTGTATCGGGTGAAAGATGCGGTATCTCATTAATCAATTTCGTTCGATTGTTGCTTTTGCCAAGCGTGAGTATATCATCTGGATTTCGTATAAGGTTAACATTCTAACATGGGTTTTGGATGTTTTTATAAATTCGACTCTGTTCTTTATGCTGAGTTTGCTCATGGGAAAACATACCAATATTCAACCTTACGGAAATAACTACGTATCTTTTGTTGTTCTCGGGCTTTCCGCTTATTATATTTCCTATACGAACCTCGGGGATCCGTATGATAGGGTTGCACGCATCTATTGGAACGGGACGATGGATCTTTACTTATTAAGCCCGCTTTCCCTTATTACGCCTATTATAGGAATCATGTACCGTTCGGTGCTTGACGATTACCCGCGTGTCTTGCTTGCTTTCTTTTTCGGTGTCCTGTTTTTCGGTGCCCGTTTTGTGTTTGTCCAACCCTTAAGCATTATTGTTGTGATTATACTTTTAGGCATTGCAACATTCGGAATCGGAATGATCAGCGCAAGTTCTTTCTTTTTGCTCAACTTGAAAGTCGGAACAGAGCCCGTTAAATTTATTTTTCAGGATATAATTATTGCACTTGCAGCAGGATATTTTTATCCGATTACTGTTCTTCCGTATTCTTTGCAGATTCTTTCTTCGATTCTTCCTCATACATACGCACTTGATGCGTTGAGGAGGCTCATGATACCGCACGGAAACCTTTCGGTACCCGCCCTTCCCCTGCAAAAGATTTTTGATATTTCTCCGATTAAGCTTGATATAATTGTCCTTCTTTTGATGTCCGTTGTTTTTATCTATCTCGGATTTTTCTTATACGTTCTCGGAGTTGAGAGGGCGCGAAGGAACGGAACGTTAACGAGGTGGCAATGAGCATAATAGAGTTAAATCATATTTCGAAATATTTTGGAAAACAAGTCGCACTTAATAATGTGAGTGTTTCCATAAACGAGGGTGAAATTTTCGGTGTGTTGGGAAAAAACGGTGCCGGAAAAACAACTCTTATAAAAATCATCTGCACTTTGCTTATTCCGGAAAAAGGCGAAGGGAGTGTATTGGGATATGACCTTATTAGGGAGGATAAATTTATTCGTTCCAATGTGAGCCTTGTTGCCCCGACGGTTGACGTGGGTGTGGATCCCACTCTCACCGTGAAAGAAAACTTAATGTTTTGGGCTGTTGTTTATGGCCTTAGCGGAAAGGATGCGGAGAAAAGGGTTAATGAAACACTGCAAATACTAAATCTCTATAATGTTCGGGACAGATGGGCAATGGAAATAAGTGCTGGAATGAGGCAAAAGCTCGGAATCGGACGTGCAATTCTTGTTCGCCACCCGCTTCTTTTGCTCGATGAACCGACCGTAAAACTGGATCTCGAGTCAAAATTCACAGTCCGTGAATTCATAAAAGAGGTAAGAAATCGCTTTGGCACTACAATACTTCTTACCACGCATTACTTTGATGAAGCAGAAGAGCTTTCCGACAGAATTATGATAATAGACAAGGGAAGTATCGTTGCGTTGGATACCGTTGCAAATTTAAAAAGCAAACTTTCCGACACCGAAAAAATCGTAATAAAGGCAAAGGCAAGCAAAGATAAGGCGCGGCTCATTTTGAATCGGTTCGATAGTTTTTCACCGGAATATGCAAACGGGAAATTTATTTTTAAAGTCCCGATTTTTAGCTTCAGTATGGAAAAGATTTTAAAGGTGTTTGTAGATATGGATATGGAAATTGAGGAAGCAACCGACATTGCTCCGGAGCTTGAAGACATATTCTTTAAACTTACAGGTGGCAGATGAAAAATATTAAGATAATTTTGATGTTTATGAAATTAAAGCTTAGGGCTATGCTTCTCTACCCTACAGGGCTTATTCTCGATATCGTAAAAGAATACGTGAATGTTGGAATCTGGCTATTTGTTGCGCTTTTCATAGAAAAATCGTCTGTTTCCGTGCAGCAAACGTTAACGAACTATGTAGGCTATGTTTTTATAGGTGTTATTATTTTTCAGAATGCCGATAAGCTCATTAAGCAGCCTTTTGCGGCGATTTCCAAAGCTTTTTGGGAAAAGAGGCTTGAAGTTTACAATACGTCTCCTTTTGGTATATGGGGGCTTGTCGTTGGTGAATTTATCTTTGCATTTATTTTCAACGGATTGATACAGATTTCCATCATACTTGCCCTTGCGCATTTTGTAAAACTTCCTGGTGTTTCCTTTAAAAATATTTCTGTTTTTATATTGTTTTACCTCCTTTTTATTGTCTCGATTTTCGGGCTTTCCTTGATATCGGCATCCACGTTTTTTACTCTTGAAGTGAAAAAAGGCAGGGAACCGGTGAGTTGGACGGTGGGAACATTGGTGCGTTTGTTTTCAGGTGTTTACTATCCTGTCACTCTTTTTCCCGTATGGCTAAGGTGGATTGGTAAAATCTTCCCCCACTATTACATTTTAAATTCGTCACGCTACCTTATAGGTGCGGGCAGCAAAATAAACAACTTCAACATTTTTATCATATTGCTTTTATTTGCCTTGTTCCTTCTTCCTTTGGGCATAGTTGTATTTAACCGTTCAATGGCTGTTGCGGAAAAGCGCTCCGGAATGAGTACGCTTGTTTGATTTATTCTTTCAGAATTAAGTCCAGCCCTCTCTTAAGAATTCTTTTTTTGTAGAAGATCGATGTGATGTGGTCTGCAAATAGCATATGCCTTTCCGGTTTACCTATTTCTTCCCATAGCAGTTCCGAAGATTTTTTCGGTATAATTTCATCAAAAATTGCATTGTACATTACAACCTTTCTGTTTTTTAAGAAATGCCCGAACGTCAAAGGATCGAACAGAAAGCATTCTTTTTCAAAAGGCACTTTATCTATATCTTCCGGTGTTTTTAGTTTTCTAATATAGTCTGCATAGTGTTCATGCACTTTTTCGCAGATTTCTTCCGTGCATCCGTAAACATCTGTGTTTGCTTCCATTTCGTATTTTTTTCTCAACATTCTTGTTGCGAGGCTTTTCCATGTAATATACCTGAAATTTCCGCCCGTTATAACAAGAATTACTTTTTTAATGCGCTCGTCAACTCCGGATGCGATTGTGCCTACCATACCGCCGAAACTAACTCCCATAAGTGCAAATTCCCCGTTCGATATGCCTTTTTCTTCCAACCAATCCATGCTTGTGCGTACGTCAATAACGGATTGTTGAAAATCTTTTATTGTATCTTCCATATCGTCCAAAAGAACTTTTTTCCCGCTCTTCATTCCTTTTGGCGTGCGTTCGAAATGGTACGGCAATATCATGAGGAAAGAGGGAATGCCGTTTTCTGCAAAATTTTTTGGAAACCAGCTCAGCGGAACAAGGTTCCTATCTCCCATACCGTGTAAAAATATCAGTGCCGAGTCTGTTTTCCTCTCTTCAGGTAGAAATAAATATCCAGCCACGTTGTTTGCTTCTTCGTACGGTGTCTCTATAAAACTTTTATATTGAATTTTGTATTTTTTAACGTGATCTTCCGTTCCCAAAAAATTTTCTTTTGCATCTATTTTCGCTTTTTTGTAATCGTATAGCATTGTTTCACCTCCGTGTTTATTATAATGTAATTTTTGTTTTTTGTAATATTCTTCTTGACTATTTTATGCAGAGCTGTAAAATTAGTCGGAGGTGATTTTATGAACGTTAAAGATTTGCAAGAGAGAGTTGAAGAAATTGTGATGTCCGCTATTAAGTCGGGGCAGTCTGTCGAAGAAACGATTGAGAATGAAACCGAAAAAGTCGCAAAGGATTTCTTTTCAAAGAGCGGTGAAAATGCGGAAAAGATACAGCAAACCATTGCAGATATTGTTAAAGATGTAAAATCCAAAGTCGATGATGGCAAAGCGTTAACCGGTGTTGCAAAAGGTATGTTGAAAGGTGCGCAGGAAGGTGCCAAACTTTCGTTGCAAACCGCAAAAGACGTAGCGGAAAACGTAGTTAAGGAATGTTTGTCCGTTGGCATAGATCTTAAAGAAATCCCGAAACTCTTGTTCCGGAATTTTAAAGACACGTTTTTTAAGTAAGTATAGAAGGGGCTTGTAACGAGCCCCTTAAAAAGTATAATGAGTCCTATGGAAAAGCATATTCTATACTATGAATTTGTTGAGGCGTTGGAGAGCGGTAAGTGCCCGATTTGCACTCTTGTAAAGAAACGAAGGGAACAATATTTTGAGCATCTTATCGACGAACAGGTAAATGATATTGGTTTAAGGCGTGCTTTGAGAAATAATCACGGTTTTTGTAATTACCATGCATACAAATTTCTTTCGTACAGAAAACCCCTTGCATCTGCAATTAT
>JALSNB010000069.1 GCA_026987225.1 Caldisericaceae bacterium | reverse complement strand
TGCAAGAACCTTTGTAATGGCTGCAGTAAGCGTTGTTTTACCATGGTCGATATGGCCGATGGTACCAATGTTTACATGCGGTTTGGTTCTTTCAAATTTTTCTTTTGCCATAGTTACCTCCTTATATGCACTACTAATTATATAACAACTTTCAAATCCATGGAGCCCACGACCAGGATTGAACTGGTGACCTCGTCCTTACCAAGGACGCGCTCTACCGACTGAGCTACATGGGCAGACATAAAAAATGGTTGCGGGGGTTGGATTCGAACCAACGACCTCCGGGTTATGAGCCCGACGAGCTACCTGACTGCTCTACCCCGCAATCTCCGAAGTGGAGCGGGAAACGGGGATCGAACCCGCGACAATCAGCTTGGAAGGCTGACGCTCTACCACTGAGCTATTCCCGCATGGTGGGCAGGGCTGGATTCGAACCAACGTAGGCATCCGCCAACAGATTTACAGTCTGTCGCCTTTAACCACTCGGCCACCTGCCCACTGGAGCCGACGAGCCGACTTGAACGGCTAACCTACTGATTACAAATCAGTTGCTCTACCGATTGAGCTACGTCGGCGTTCCGAGTTTTATTATATTGAGTAGAGGATATTTGTCAAGAGTGAATTGAGTTAATTCATAAAATTCCGAACGGCAATTTTTGACCTAAGAATTGAAAAATTCTCTGAGATGTTTTTTGATACGCTGCAAGGCGTTATCAACCGATTTATAGTTCTTTTCAACGACTTTTGCAATATCCGCTATTTTATAACCCTTAAGATACAGGTCGAGCACCTTCTTCTCATACGGTGAAAGCTTTTCTTTAAAACTTTCTATGTCTTCCTTGAACAGAATAAGCTCTTCTTTAAAGTCTTCACTGCTTTCACGAACCTTATAATCCGTGTTTTTAATATAACGCTTTCTCTTCCGCAAATAATCGAAAATGGCATTCTTTACGGAAATATAGGCAAAGTCCTCAAACCGTTTCGCTTTGCTCTTGTTGTAGTTTAAAACGGCCCTTTGCAAACCTATAAGCCCCTCCATATACAAATCTTCCCTGTCTTCTCTGCTTAAAAACATCGAATAGTACCTTACGATATTCTTGACAAAATTCGAATAGAGGTGCAGTATTCTGTCCATTGCATCTCTATCCCCATGTTGGGCGGATTTTATGAGAGCATCAATATTCTCCATTCTTTAATTTATCTTCAACAATCCTAAAGAGCATTATGCCGCAGGCAACGGACGCATTCAAAGAGTTTACATGGCCCCTCATAGGAAGCGTTACCACGTAATCACACTTTTTAATAAGCCCCTCACGAATCCCTTCGCCCTCGTTACCAATAATAACGGCAAACGGTACGTTTTTATAATCGATTTTGAAATACGGAACATCCCCGTTCGGCACGGTGCCTACAATCCATACGTTTTTCCGCTTCAAATAATCAACAGCTTGCGAAAGATTAGCCAAACGCACGATCTTTGTATGAAAAACGGCACCCGAAGAAATCGAGACAACCGTTTCGTTAACAGAAGCTGCATTCCTGTCGGGAATAATTATTCCGGAAACACCGGCACACTCCGCACTTCTTATTATTGCCCCCAAATTTTGCGGATCCTGAATCCTGTCCAATATTAAAATGACAGAATTCTTTTTTATTTTCAAATCTTCCAAATCGGCATACGTAAAAACATCGCCCACACCTACGACTCCCTGCGGGTTGAGCTGGTGAAAGCGCCTTCTGAACCAACTTTCGTCTCTGTAAAGTATCTGCACGTTTTGTTTCTTGGCCAACCTGAAGATATTCTTCATTACGGCATCATGCGATTTGCCCTTATCGAACACTACGACTCTAACGGGATAAGAGGCCCTTAATGCCTCAAGCACCGGGCGCTTCCCGACAATGAACATTTCTTTTTTATTTTCCTTCATCCGTCATCACCAATTTGTAAGTCGTACCTTCTCTTTTATCCTCTAACACAACGCCTATACTTTTAAGTTTATCCCTTATGATGTCGGAAATATCAAAACGTTTGTTTTTCCTAAATTCAAAGCGGATTTCGATAATTTTTTTGAGAATCCCCGTTGCATCGCCGTTCAAATCGATGTTAGAAACGGAATCTTTAATCTCCGGAATATTTTTCAAATCATTCACAACCTTAAGCAAATCATCTTTAAACGAGAGATTAATAGTTTCCCTCTTTATGCCTATCCTATCAAAGCCGAGTACCGAAAAAATACTCTTCAATAAATTATCTATTTTAAGGGCGCTTTCATGCGAAAGCGTTTCACTGTTTGCATTCGTAAATTTAAAAATCTCAAAAAGCAGCGCAAAAACGGATGCGGTATTAAAATCATTATCCATGGCTTCTTCGAATGTTTTTTTCCATTCGGTTATCTTTCCTTCGTCCAATTTCGTGCCATTACTCCTTTTCGATTCCATAACCTGCTTCAGCTTAAGATAACTTTCATTGAAATATTCGTAGTTTTTTCGTGCTTGCTCCAAACTTTCCATATCGAAATTCAAAGGTTTGTGATACGAAATCGAAATCAGGTAAAGCCTGATTACTTCACCGTCGTATCGCTTCAATATTTCACTCATCGTAAAGAAATTTTTGAGGGATTTACTCATTTTTTCCCTGTTTACCACAACCATACCGTTATGAAGCCAGTAACGAACAAAAGGAGACTCGCCGGTATAAGCTTCGGACTGCGCAATTTCATTTTCGTGGTGAGGGAAAATAAGATCCTCACCCCCGCCGTGTATGTCAAAACCGTTTCCCAAATATTTCAAACTCATAGCCGAGCATTCTATGTGCCACCCCGGCCTGCCTTTACCCCAAGGGCTATCCCATGAAGGTTCGTTAGGTTTTGCTTTTTTCCAGAGTGCAAAATCAAGCGGGTCTTTTTTTTCGGGATTAATCTCTATTCTTGCACCTTTGCGCAACTCTTCGATGCTTCTGTGAGATAATTTTCCGTAATCTTTAAATTTCTTCACTTCAAAATAAACACCGTCTGAAATTTCATATGCAAAACCTTTATCCTCAAGTCCTTTTACGATATCGATAATCGTAGGTATCTCTTCGGTTGCACGCGGATATTTCCAAAGCCTTTTAACGTTAAGCGCATCGATGTTTTCAAGATAGATCTCGGCATATTTCTCGGCAAGCTCCTTATAATTTATGCCAAGTTCGTTGGAGCGTTTTATAATTTTGTCGTCAATATCGGTAAAGTTGGATATGTGAATAACGTCGAAACCCTTGTATTCGAGATAACGGTGAATCACATCGTAAACAACGGCGGCACGTCCGTGCCCTATATGCGGATAATCGTATGGCGTAACTCCGCACACATACATATACGTTTTACCGTCTTCCCGTGTTTTGAATTCGTCTAAATTTCTCGTTAAAGTATTGTAAACCTTAAGCATTTTTCATCAACTCCTTTATTGCAATATCCAATCTCCTCAGCGTTTCGTCCTTGCCGAGAAAATATATGAATTCGTGAATTTCAAGTCCTTCCCTGCTTCCGGTAATAGCAAGCCTCAAAGGGAAATACAAATTTCGTCCCCTAATTTTGAGCTCTTTTCCGCTCTTCCTTATCGTTTCCAACGTTTTTTGCATACTCCACTGATCCAGTCGGGATAAATTTTGCTTGAACGTATTTAGCAGTTGAACGGCATCGTATTTCTTAAGTTCTTCTATAATATCAACGCTGAACGTAAGAGGTTTAAAAAACGGTGAGGCAATTGATTCCACATCCCTAAGCGTAACAAGATGCTCCTTTGCAACATCTATGAGTTCTTTCCACCAACTTTTATCTTTTTTCGAAAAATCAATTCCTATCCGCTCGGCAAGGCTAATTATTTCGTCTGCGGATAGCTGTTCCATATAGTGATGATTCATCCATTTGAGTTTTTCAATGTCAAAGACTGCAGGGGCTTTGTTTACGTTTTCAAGGGTAAATAGGGCAATGAGTTCTTCCTTTGTGAAGAATTCCCTGTTGTCTTTGGGTGACCAGCCAAGCAGTGCAAGGTAGTTTATAAGGGCTTCAGGTAGGAAACCTTTGTTTCTGTATTCTCCTACCGATGTTGCTCCGTGGCGTTTGCTGAGTTTTGTTCTGTCTGGGGCAAGGATAAGGGAGACATGGGCAAAGAGAGGGTGAGGGAAGTTAAGGGCATCGTATATGAGGAGTTGTTTGGGGGTGTTGGAGAGGTGCTCTTCGGCACGAATGATATGGGTGATTTTCATAAGGGCATCGTCTATTACGGTTGCATAGTTATATACGGGTATGCCGTTATCTCTTCTTATTACGAAGTCGGACAGTTCGTTTGAGTTAAATGAGACTTTTCCTCTTACGATATCGTTTACTATGATTTCAGTGTTTTCTTTGACTTTGAATACGACTGCGGGGAGGATGTTTTTATGGGTTTGTTTGAACGAATTTCTTCTTGATTCCGTTTCGTTTTCTTTGAGTTCTCTGTAACTGAACTTTTTGTTCTGTTTTGCGTATTCTTCCCTTATTGATTTTATCTCTTCCTCACTGTAGTAGAGGTTATACGCTTTGCCTTCTTTTAACAGTATATCTATGTATTTGTTATAGATATCCATTCTTTCAGTTTGCCTGTAAGGGCCGTAGGGGCCTCCTTTCAGGTATCCTTCGTCCCAGTCTATTCCGAGCCATTTGATATCCTCTATCATCGATTGAATCGCTTCATC
>JALSNB010000068.1 GCA_026987225.1 Caldisericaceae bacterium | reverse complement strand
AACTCCGTCGAAATTGAAAATTTTACCCGTCAGAAAAACAAATGTCCTTCCGAATCCGTTAACCGACGGTATCTGTTCGCCTCCGATATTTCCGTGGTTGGAATCGGAATATATCAAAACAGGTTTGGAATATTCGACATACACGGGAACCATTTCGCTTTTATAATCATAGAACTTATCTATCAGATCTTTGTAAATAAAATCTCCGCTGTTCTCAAGAGTAATCTGTTTAAATGTTTTATCGGCCGTTTTAATTTTTACGGTAGTATTCGGGAAAAGAGCTGAACAAACAATATTTCCGTAGGCAACGCCTTTGAATTCTGTTAGAGAACCGTAGTTCAAAGCATAAACATTATCGTCTTCACAGCCGAATTGAATTGTTACAGGACGGTCTGCGGATATTGCATAAAATCCGGAGGCAAGATTTAAGTTTTTATACATTCCTCTCGGTGGCAATGTGCCGTTATAAATCACTTTTTTACTTGCAAAAGAATAAATCCGCACGTTTGTGTTTTCGTAAGAAGAAACAACTATCTCCTTTGGTATGTAAAGAATGAAATACGTGCCGAATACCGAGGAAACATCGTCCGAGCTGTTTGCCATGCAATTACTCTTTAAAGAGCTGACTTCCGCGAAAATAGGATACGCCGAGGTAATTGTAAACACTTCGTTTCTGTTTTTTAACGGTACGACTTTATGCTGATATTTATTGAGTGTAAATGTAAGCATAGTATAGGATGTGCCGGGGAATTTTACAGTTATACGATTGTTATCTTCCAACGAACTTATATATAGATTGCCGCTACCGATACCTACAAAATATGTACCTGAAAAGGATGGCTTAAATATTATGCCATAATGAGGATTTATAGATGTTCCGTACTTAAGAGTCAGTATTTTTTTCTCGTTCGGAGTCAAATTTACAAGAGTTCTAAACATTACACTTCCGTCGGATACTTTCAATATCTGAAGCGGAAGTTCTTTTCCGTTTGAGAAAAGAGCAAAACGGTCGGAACTGTTAATTTTCTTCGAGTGAACCGATATGTTTAAAACTTTTGTCAAAGAAAAAGGAAGGGGATTTTTTACCTGAATAGTCACGGAATAAACATCCGCAGCTCTCACTTGAGCTGCAGTTAGTAAGAACAAACAAATTAAAACCGCAATTAATATTTTTTTCATTCTTCTTCCCCTTCCTACATTGTATAAAACTTTAATAAATTTTCAACCTAATTTTTATTTTTGAATTCCTCCAACACTTTTTTTACTTTTGCAGTGGTAGGCGCACCGCCCACAACACATGCGTCCACAGGCGCTTTTCCTTCGGCTATGGCTTCCGCACACGCATGACATCCGGGATAACCGCATGCGGCACAATCACCGTGAGGTAAAACTTCATATATCGCTTCTACAAGAGGGTTTTTCTCTACCTTATACTTTTCTGCAAAGAATCCAAGCAGCGCTCCGAAAAGAGCCCCGAACCCGCCAACCGCAACAATGGAAATTATAATGGTTTTCATACTTTCACCTCTATTTAATCATACCCTGGAATCCCATAAATGCAAGTGCGGCAATACCGGATATGATATAAGCAATTGATTTTCCCTGAAAGAACTCGGGAAGTTCCGAATTTCTCAAACGCTCCCTGATTCCTGCAAGTATGAGCATCGCCATGAAATAACCAAGAGCGGTGCCAATGGCCTCTACAATAGACTGAATGAAGTCAAGCCTGTGCATCGAAATAACAAAAGTCACACCGAGAATCAAGCAGTTCGTAGCAATAAGCGGAAGATAAATACCCATCGCTTTGTAAAGATTGGGAGACATTTTCTTAAGGTATATCTCAACAAGGCCAACAAGGGAGCCGATTACCAGAATAAAAGAAACGATTTGCAGGAAAGATTGAAGGTGAAGCGGTATGAGAATCCAGTGGTCAATGATCCATGTAACAACCGCCGCAAGAACCGTTACAAACGTAACGGCATATCCCATACCGATAGAAGCACTCATATTGTCAGTAAGCCCTATGTAAGAGCACAATCCCAAAAACTGCATAAGGATGATATTGTTTACTACCATTGAGGCAATAAAAATTTTAAGAAGCCCTGTAAGATAACTCATTTCTTAGCCTCCTTTCTCTTCAAATTCCATTCGAGCCAGCCCACAAGAACGCCAAGCACGAGGAATCCGGCGGGCGGAAGAATCATAACGAGAGCCGGTTGAAAGTTCTGAGGCATTACGTGAATGCCCGCTATTGTGCCATTGCCAAAAAGTTCCCTGATTACGGCAATTGCAATAATAACCCAGCTGTATCCTATGCTCATTCCGATACCGTCCAATAAAGAATCGAAAATACCGTTTTTGTAGGCAAACGCTTCCGCACGCCCTATAATGATACAGTTAACGACAACAAGCAATATATAAAGTTTTATTGCATCGTAAACTGCAGGAAAATACGCATGTGAAAGAAGCGCCGCAATCGTAGTAAACGTAGCGATAACAACAACAAAAATCGGTACCCTGATTTCATCGGGTATCCACTTTCTTATTGCGGAAACAATCACCTCCGACAAAATCAAAACAAAACTAAATGCAAACGACATAAGGAGCGCATTCTGAACAAAATTCGTAACGGCAACGACAGAACAGAGCCCGATTGCAAGAATAAGAACCGGATTCGAAGGAACTATACCGTTCCAAATGATTTTAAGTTTTTTCATTATGAGCCCCCTTCCTTACTCATATAGTCATACGCTGCAACTCCGGCCGCCTTAACGGCTTTCGAGACGGCAGTGGAAGTAATCGTTGCACCCGTAATAGCTATTATATCTTTTTTGGGTATGAACGGATCAGTAATTTTCTTTCCTTTGAACTGTCCCAAAAACGTAATCTTTTTTGCTTTGTTCACGTAATACTTCGGATTGCTTGCATTCGCACCGAGTCCGGGTGTCTCAAGGCTTTTTAAGATCTTTACCCCGTTTATCGTTCCGTTTCTGTTAACACCGACAAGCATTTCTATGGGAGCCTGATCTCCCGGAGAGGTTGCATCTATTATCATTCCGACGAGTTTTCCGTCTTTTTTAACGAGGTAGATGCTGTTAAACGTAACATCCGGCGCGGGAGATTTTAACGTCCCACTGAATTTTTCAAATTTGTAATCGCCGGGGAACACTTCCGAAAGGCCTTTGTTAAGTTCCTTTAAATTCTGTGCTTGAATTACGGGTGCCGTAATCTGATAAACACCGGCAAGCACACCACCCGCAATTGCACCTATTATACCCAAAACAACGGCCAATTTTGTTATCTTATTCATTATTTTGCCCCCTTTCCGTGCCCGTAAACACGTGGCAGTAATTTGTCAAAGAACGGGACAAAGAGTTGAACGATTAAAATGGAGAACATAACTCCCTCGGGATAAGCACCGAACTGCCTTATAATAACCGTGAGGAATCCGAGTGAAATGCCGTACCAGAGCCTTCCGCTCGAAGTAATTGGAGAGGAACTGTAATCCGTCGCCATAAAGAACGCACCGAGGAAAAGGCCGCCGGCAAGAATTGAAAATAGGGGGTCCCTACCGAACAAAGGAGAGAGAACAAAAACGGTTGTAATGTATGCCGTAGGAATTTTCCAATCTATTACGCCCCTTACGATAAGATACAAACCGCCGATTAAAAGCAGTAATGCGGAAGTCTCACCTATACATCCCCCGACATTTCCCAAAAACAGTGCTTTATACAAATTCGCCCTGGTACCGAATTGCGCAAGTAGCGTAGAGAAACCGTGAAGTTTAACAACGTTCAGCGGAGTCGCAGTAGTTACGGCATTCGGCCCGAATACGGGATTAAACGGTTTAGCCCACGTTGTCATATACACGGGCCATGAAATCATCAGCACCGCCCTACCGACAAGCGCAGGGTTGAAAGGATTCGAACCTATACCGCCAAAAACCCATTTTCCCAAAATCACGGCAACGGAAGAGCCGACAACAACCATCCAGTAAGGAGAAGACGGGGGAAGGACAAGTGCAAATAAAAGTCCGGTGACAATTGCAGACAAGTCTTTGATAGAAACAGGTTTTCTAAACATCCATGCACCGAGAAGTTCGGAAAGTTCGGCCGTAATAAGGGAAACAAGAATCACGCCGAGCGTGTGTTTCGCTCCAAAGAAATACAGTCCTGCAACAGTTGCGGGTATCAATGCTATAATAACATCGAGCATTATACGGGAAACGTTGACACGATCCCTTATATGAGGAGAAGAAGTGACAACAAGATCTATCATTTTATCATCCATTTTGCTTTCCTCCTTTGCTCTTCTCAGCTGCTTCTTTTGCCTGCTTTTCACGCAATGCCTTCAATTTTTCAAACGCCGCCTGTTTTGCAGCTTCTATTTTTCTCTGTTTTATAATAGACTGTTTGGCAAGGCGAATATTTTCGGTCAAATGCCTGTGAGCAGGACATACGTAAGAGCACGTACCACACTCAATACAGTCGGTTGCATTCAACGATTCCGCAAGTTTCATATCTTTTCTTCTGTATGCATGATCAATGAGAAGCGGCATAAGTCCTATGGGACAATGATCCACACAACGGGAGCAACGGATACAGGGAGATTCTTCCTGCGGTGCCATTTCAAGCACCTCCTCACCGAAAAACAAAATACCCGAAGTTCCCTTAATTACCGGCACCTCGACGGTGGACTGGGCAAGCCCCATCATCGGCCCGCCGAATA
>JALSNB010000067.1 GCA_026987225.1 Caldisericaceae bacterium | reverse complement strand
TAAAGAGAAGAAAAGCCGAAAAAGAACTTGCAATGATAAGCGAACAGATAAAAGAATACATAGAGAGCCAATACAAAAAAGAAGATTTAACCGAGTTTGCAGGAAATATCATAAATAACATAAGAAATATCATTCAGGGAAGAGTTAAAAAAACGCTAAAGCCTATAAGAACACACCTTATCACATTCCCAAGCGAAATAGAATCGCGCACGACAGATACGCCGCAAATTCTCGGATACTCGATCGAACCGTATCATTTGCTTACAGAGAGCCTCTCCGGAGCAAGAAGAGGCTTTTACTATGCCCTTGCAGGCGCTCCGAGAAGGGGAAAAACGAATTTCATGCTAAAAGTTGCCTCTCACATAGCAAATAACGAACATATTCCGGTGCTATACTATTCATGGGAACAAACGTCAAGAGTGCTGTTCCTCAGAATTTTTTCACAGGAATCCCTCATACCTCCGTACATTTTGGAAGCTGGAAATATAATAGACAATGAAGAACTTACGGAGCAATTCAACGTGGGATATTCAAAAATAGAAAAATATATGAACTATCTGTATCTTGTAGAAGGGGGAAGGGAAGACACGGTAAACAAAATAAGGAGCCACGCCTTCTCGGTAATGCAGGAAAACGGAACTGACAAAGTTGCAATCTTCATAGATTATCTGCAAAAAGTACCTACTACAATAGTCTATCAGGATCTCGCACAACAGGTGGACGAAGTTTCAGGAGGGCTTGCCAGTTTGTCCCTCGAACTGAATTGCCCGATATTTGCAATTTCCTCATTTGATAAGGAAGGCGTAAAATTGGATAGCGAGAACAGTAAAGTAAGGCCGACGATTTTCAACTGCACGGGCGGAGGTGATATAGAGTACGACACCGACGTTGCAATGGTAATAGTAAAAGATTTCAAAGATACAAAAGCACTGGAAGAAAAAATTAACAATGCAATTAAAGAAGGACGTATAGACAGCACAAAAATTCCTCATTTCAATATTTTGGATCTCTATATAGACAAAAACAGGGATGCACCGTTCGGCGGCAACATCATAATTCAATACCTATTCTTAATAGAAGACAACAACCTAATAGAGCTCGGCTACAAAGATCTCGAAGAAAAACATACCTATGCGAAAGTTTCAAGAATCTTTGACTGGATGCTTGAAAACGGCTACTTAAAAAATATGAGGGGTTAAAAAGGGGCGAGATACAATGATAACTCAACAATTCATCAAAAAACTTGTGGTAAAAAACGGCAATAAAATTATTCTTCTTGTGATGGACGGAATCGGCGGTTTGCCGAACGAATTTGGAAAAACGGAAATCGAAGCAGCCTATACACCCAATTTGGACGATATAGTAAAAGACTCCATTACCGGAATCGCAGATCCCGTATCACTGGGCATTACTCCCGGTTCGGGCCCTGGACACCTTGCAATTTTCGGATACGATCCTATAGAATGGGAAATCGGCAGAGGCGTTTTGGCAGCACTCGGCATAGGATTTCCGATAAAAAAGAGTGACGTAGCGGCAAGAGGGAATTTTGCAACCTTTGACGAAAACGGAAGAGTTATTGACAGAAGAGCGGGAAGGATTCCCACCGAACTATGCAAAAAACTCACCGAAAAAATCCGAAAAAACATAAACGAAATAGACGGAATAAAAATATTCGTAGAACCCGTAATGGACTACAGGTTTGTAGTGATATTCAGGGGAGAAGGATTGTCCGGTGAAGTAAGCGACACGGATCCCCAAATTACCGGTGTTCTTCCGCTAAAAGCAACCGCTTTGAAAAAAGAAGCGGAAAAAACGGCGGGTATAGTAAACAAATTCATAGAAAGGGTAATAGAAACAATAAAAGACGAGCATCCGGCAAACGGCATACTGCTCAGGGGATTTTCGGAATACCCTGACATACCGAAAATGTCGGAAGTTTACGGACTAAATCCTGCAGCCATAGCCACATACCCCATGTATAAAGGACTTGCAAAGCTCGTAGGAATGAACATTTTGGAAGTTAACGGAATGGAAATCGAAAACGAAGTGGAAACATTAAAGAAAAATTACGATAAATTCGATTTCTTCTACTTTCATGTCAAAAAAACCGACTCATACGGAGAAGATGGCAATTTTGACGCAAAGGTGCATCTCATAGAAGAAGTTGATAGAAAAGTAATTCCCGAACTCCTTTCGCTAAAACCGAGCGTTCTCGCCATAACAGGCGACCATTCGACTCCTTCCGTAATGAAGCAGCACAGTTTCCACGGAGTTCCTTTTGTTTTATATTCGAAGAATGCAAGGCCGGACAGGGCGGAATATTTTTCTGAAAGAGAAATAGGTACGAAGGGAGGATTGGGAAGGTTTGAAGCAAAAAACGAAATTGTCCTTATGTTATCGCATGCAATGAAACTCAAAAAATTCGGGGCGTAGATGAAAATAAGTCTATTACTAATAGGTGACGAACTGCTAAACGGAAGCAGGGAAGATATTAATGCACATCTCGTAATAAAGGAGCTGAAGAAAAAGGGGCATGTTTTGAATTCCATACTTATATGCGGAGACGATATAGAACAAATCGCAAAAAGTATTTCATTTCTACTAAAAAATAATGATTTTATAATTTCATCCGGCGGATTGGGGCTTACGCCTGACGACGTGACCGTTGAAGCGATTGCAAAAGGCATAGGCAGAAAGATTGTCTTGTCAGAAAAAGCAAAGAGAGCGGTAAAGCAAAGCCTGGAAAGAATCGGAAGAAATATCAATGCGGCCCTTGAAGACGATTTTTCGAAATGCATAGAGGGTGCGGAAATTATAGAAAACGAAACGGGCGTTGCGCCGATAGAAAAAATACGCATCAAAAGAAAAATGATCTACGTTTTACCCGGAGTACCCATAGAATTCGAAACAATGTTTAAAAAATACGTTTTAAAAGACATTCCGAATGCAACACACAAAGAAAAAGAAGTTACAATAAACGTAAATTCCGTAGAATCCAATATTGTTGACATATTAAGGAATATTCAAAAACTTTTCGCCGTAAAAACATATTCATACCCGCCAATAGAAAAAAGCAAATGGCTAACAATCAAATTAATGGGCAAAAACGCAGATCGAGCGTTTGAATATCTATCCGACAGGTTAGAAGAAAGAGGTATAGAATTTGAAAAGGATATTTCCTGAAAGGCCTATAGTTGCGGTTGGCGCACTTATCCTAAAAAACAACAAAATTTTGCTCGTAAAAAGAAAAAATCACCCTGACAAAGGAAAATGGAGTATTCCAGGAGGAGCGGTAAGAGTCGGTGAAAGCCTAAAGGAAGCAATTGCAAGAGAGGTAAAAGAGGAGTGCAGTATCGATGTGGGCGAAGGTAAAATAGCCGCAATAATAGATAAAATATATTTTACAACCGAAGGAAAAGTGATTTTTCACTACAGTATAGTGGATTTTCTGTTCGAAGATTTCAGTGGCAAGCCGCATGCCGGAAGCGACGCAGAATCAGTTGAGTTATTTCCTATCAATAATGTCCCTAAATGCAGTAATGTGGCAATCAGTGTAAAAGAACTGTTGAAAAATTTGAAAGAAAATGAAATGCCCGTATATACGGTTTACAAAGAAAAATACAACGAAAAATAGAGCTATCACAAGTTATAAATCGGATATTGCATTTTTTGGGCAGTTGAATATAATACAGTGCTGGGGAGAGATGGCCGAGTAGGCTTAAGGCACTCGCCTGCTAAGCGAGTGAGGGAGTAAAATCCCTCCGTGGGTTCGAATCCCACTCTCTCCGCCAGAAAAACTCCCTCCAATATATCATCAAAGCATCAAAGATGGAGAGGTCTCCCCCCTTACCCCTCCATCTGTCTTTTATAAAAAACCTTACACCTCCTTTATAAAAATTCTTGCCGGGTTTGAACCCGGCTTTCAAACTATAAAGGAATAAAGTATAATGAAAACATGATAGAGATACTGATAGCGACAAAAAACAAGGGGAAAATAAAAGAAATCAAAAAGATATTAGGCGAGTTGCCCGTAAAATTACTCACGATTCCTGAAAATGACACGGACACGGTTCTTGAAGACGGACAAAATTATTTTGAAAACGCACTGAAAAAAGCAAAACATTACGGCAAAAAATACGGGTACATCACTCTTGCCGATGACTCAGGGCTTGAAATAGACGCACTCAACGGAAAACCGGGTATTTATTCGTCACGATTTTTGGGAGAGAACACACCTTTCGGCGAAAAAATTGAAAAAATTCTCGAACTTATGAAAAACGCAAAAAACAGAAAAGCCCGTTTTAAAACGGTTGCCGTATTGTATCTTCCAAAAACCGGGAAAGTATTTTCCGCGGAAGGAAAAGTAGAAGGAGAGATTTTGGAAAAGGCGGAAAAAAGAGAAGGTAGCGGATTCGGATACGATCCAATTTTCAAACCGAACGGATTTGAAAGTAGTTTTTCGATGCTCGGAGAGGATACGAAAAATAAAATAAGCCATAGAAGCAGGGCATTGCAAAAGATAAAAGAAATTATCCTAAAAGAACTTTTGGGAGGTGGAAAAATGGTGGAAATAAAAATCAACGGTAAACGTTTGCCTGCGAACAAATACGTTTACGAAGTGTTTAAATCCGTTATACTGGCGCTTATCGGCACATTAAAAGATATACCCGAAGTAAAAACAGTTGAGATAACTATCAAAAAAGAGGATTAATCCTCTTTGTAAAACTTTTTGTTACGAATTTTATCGGGAAGGTACTTTTCGCCTTCTACGATAAG
>JALSNB010000066.1 GCA_026987225.1 Caldisericaceae bacterium | reverse complement strand
CATATTGAGTGAAATACGCATAAAAGGCAAAAGAAAATTCAAACGCGTAAACCTTAAAGAATGTGTGCTTGCCGTAACTGAGGCGTCGAAAGATACGGCAAAAAACAGAAACGTTTCTCTTAAAAAGTATTTGAAAGACGTATGGGTTTTGGGCAATGAATTTTTGCTTACGGAAATGGTGAGAAATATCGTGAGCAATGCCGTAAAATACAGTGAAGGCGGAGAGGTGCAGATTTCTTTGATAAAGGACAGTTTTGCGGAAATTATCGTGAAGGATAGCGGTCCGGGGATTAGCGAAGAGGCACTTCCGCATATCTTCGAGCCGTTCTACAGAGCGGACAGTTCCCGTTCACGCTCAAGCGGCGGAACCGGCTTGGGGCTTACCATTGCAAAACGTATTGCCGTGATGCACGGGGGAAATATCACGGTAAAAAGCATATTGGGGAAAGGCAGCGAATTTATTATCCAACTTCCGCTGCTTACTTAACAAAAAATTAACATTCTTTTAATGATGAGTTAACGTTCAACGTGTAATATGGGGGTGTAAAAATAAATGAGGAGGTAAGAAATGAGAAGAAAAACGATTATCCTTGCGGCACTTGTTGCTCTTATTTTCACGCTTTTTGCAAGCGGGTGCGGTAAAAAAGTCGAAAGCGGCGGCAAGAAAATGACGCAAACACTCACGTTGAACGGCTCCACAACGGTATTTCCCATTGCTCAAAAGGCGGCCGAAGAATTTATGAAAACACATCCCGATGTGAATGTTTCCGTGCGTGGAACTGGTTCCGGAAACGGCATAGCGGCTCTTATTAACGGCACATGCGATATTGCCGACGCTTCGAGGCCGATGAAAAAAGAAGAAATAGAAAAAGCAAAAGCAAACGGTATAAATCCGGTGGCAAATGTTGTTGCAAAAGATGCGATTGCAATTGTTGTAAATCCTTCCAATCCGATTGCCGAAATTACGCACGAACAACTTAAAAAGATCTATACGGGTGAAATTACAAACTGGAAAGAACTCGGCGGCCCGGATATGAAAATTGTTCCCGTAACGAGAGATTCTTCTTCCGGCACGTTTGAGATTTTCGAAGAAAAGGTGCTTGGAAAAGGCGTAGAGATGGTTTCGTCCGCAGTTGTCCAGGGATCCAACCAGGCGGTTAAAACAACCGTTTCCAAAACTCCGGGTGCCATAGGCTACATAGGGCTCGGTTATGTGGACAGCAGCGTTAAGGCCTTGAAATACGACGGAGTAATGCCTTCCAAAGGAACGGTTTTGAACGGCACCTATGAAATTTCGCGTCCGTTGTTTATGTACACGAACGGGACACCGAAAGGTGCGGTAAAAGGATTTATTGATTTTGTCATGAGTCCGGAAGGCCAGAGCATAGTCGAAGAAGTGGGCTATATTGCGGTAAAACCCGTTAAATAGAACGTATGAAAAGAAAAGCCTTCATTGAATACCTGCTTCCCCTGTTCGGATACTTTGCCGTAATTGCCCTTCTTGCAATCGTGTTCTCCATATTCGGTGAAGGCTTCCTCACGTTCAAGCATTATTCTTTCGTCAAATTCATAACAGGCACCGTTTGGCGACCTACGTCCTCTCCTTTGCGTCTCGGCTCCGTTCCTCTTCTTGTTTCCACTTTTATCGTATCAGCTATCGCAATGGTAATATCCGTTCCACTCGGAGTATCTACCGCGCTTTACATATCAAAACTTGCAAACGACACGACAAAAGACATCTTAAAGCCGCTTGTGGAACTTCTTGCAAGCATACCGTCCGTTGTGTACGGATTTTTCGGTATCGTTATCGTTGCGCCGTTTGTGCAAAAGATTTTCCATCTGCCAATCGGGCAGACGGGCTTTACAGCCGGCGTTATTCTCGCTTTCATGGCACTTCCCACTATTGCAAGCATTTCCGAAGATGCAATTACCGCCGTTTCGTCCGATATCGAGATGGCTTCTTTCGGACTTGGCGCATCAAAATTGGAAACTCTTATCCATATCGTTATACCTGCGGCGCTTCCCGGTATTATTACTGCCGTATCCCTCGGGTTCGGGCGGGCTATCGGAGAAACGATGACAGTGTTGATGGTTGCCGGCGGAGCGCTTGGCATGCCACATTCCGTCTTTAGCCCGATGAGGCCTATCACCGCAACGATTGCTGCGGAAATGGGAGAAACGCCCGTGGGCAGTTTGCATTATCACGCTTTGTTTGCCCTTGCGGCGGAATTGTTTATTCTTGTTGCCATATTCAATATAGTTGCCGAATATTATCACAGGAAGTTTTCTCGTTTCAAGGAGTAAGTATGGATAAGGCAAAAAAAGAAAAACTCGTATTCTTTGTAATAAAATCGCTTGCCTATGTTTCCGCCGTGTTTCTTGCTTTAATTGTTGGCTATATATTTTTCAAAGGTTTTCGTGTGATTAATCTTTCTTTTCTTACGGAGATGCCTGAAAACGGCATAACTCAAGGCGGAATTTTCCCTGCCATTTTAGGGACATTATACCTTGTTATCGTTTCTTTTGTTATTGCCGTGCCTATCGGCATTCTCGCCGGTATATACATAGAGGAGTATTCTTCGGAGATACGGTTTGTCAGGCTCATACGGGTTTCTATCAATATGCTTTCCGGTATTCCGTCCGTTGTTTTCGGGCTTTTCGGATTGGCTGTGTTTGTTGAGATGTTTCATTTCGGCGTATCCGTGCTTTCCGGTGGGATTACGTTGGGAATCCTCGTTCTTCCCACAATCATTCAGTCTACGATAGAGGCGCTTTCCTCTGTTCCCTACTCTTTCAGGGAGGCTTCTTTCGGAATAGGTGCAACAAAGTGGCAAACAATCAAACATATAGTGCTTCCAACGGCAATGCCCGGAATACTCACCGGGATTATTTTGAGCATAGGGCGTGCGGCGGGCGAAACGGCACCCATTATGTTTACGGCCGCAACGTTTTACACCGGAAGGCTTCCGAAAAGCGTATTCGATGAAGTTATGGCCTTGCCGTATCTCATATACGGATTGCTTACCGAAGGAACTTTCCCAGACAAGCAAATTCCCATTGCTTACGGTGCAAGCACGGTGCTTTTGCTCTTTGTTTTTGCTTTGAGCCTAACCGCCATTATAATCAGAATGAGAAGCAGAAGGAGAAAGAAATGGTAAAATTAAAAACCGAGAACTTAAAACTCCGGTTCGGAAAAAAGGAAATTTTAAAAGGTATTACTATGGAGATACCACAGAACACGGTTGTTGCGATCATAGGCCCGTCGGGGTGCGGGAAGTCCACTTTTCTACGCTCGCTAAACAGAATGAATGACTTTATAAAAGGCGTGCATATCGAAGGTAAAGTGTTCCTTGACGGGAAAAATATATACGATAGAGACGTAAACGTGTTCGAATTGAGAAAAAAGGTGGGCATGGTTTTTCAAAAGCCCAATCCGTTCCCGAAATCCATTTATGAAAATATTGCTTACGGGCTGAGGATACACGGCATAAAGGACAGATCCGTGATACAGCAAATCGTTGAAAAATCCTTAAAAGACGCAAATCTGTGGGAGGAAGTGAAAGATAAACTTTTTGAGAGCGCTTTTTCCTTATCCGGCGGGCAGCAGCAGAGATTGTGCACCGCCCGTGCGCTTGCCATAGAGCCCGAGGTGATACTGATGGACGAACCGGCTTCGGCGCTTGACCCGATTGCAACAAACAGGTTGGAGCATCTTATCGAAAAACTCAAAAGGAACTACACGATCGTGATTGTTACGCATAATATTCAACAGGCCGCACGTATTTCCGATTTTACCGCTTTTCTCTATATGGGAGAGCTCATTGAATTTGACAGAACCGAAATAATGTTCACGGCCCCGAAGAACAAAAAAACCGAGGAATATATAATGGGAAAATTCAGTTAAGGAGAGCGTTATGCTTGAAAAAAGAATATCGATTTTAAAGGAAAAACTTCTGAAAATGGCGAATATTGCCGAAGAAATGGTAAACGGCAGTATGAAGGCCCTTGTTGAAAAAGACGAAGAACTTGCGCGGAAGGTAAAATTTGAGAGCGAGCCTATCGTGAACAATCTTGAAATTGAAATAGACGAATACGCCGTAGAGACGCTTGCACTTTTTCAGCCGAAAGCACGGGACCTCAGAACTGTTGTTATGATTTTAAAGATGAACAACGATCTCGAGCGTGTCGGAGACCTTGCAACAAACATCGCCGAGTTTGCGATGGAGCTTATCCCTCAGCCGGATGTAAAGCCCTACATCGATTTGCCGAGAATGTCTCATATTGCGGTTGAGATGCTTGATGATGCTATTACGGCGTTCATTTCTCAGGATGCAAAATTGGGAAGGGATGTGTGCAGGCGTGACGATATTGTGGATAACTTAAACGAGCAGATCATTCGAGAGCTTCTCACATTTATGATTCAGGATCCCAAAACGATAGGCAGAAGTTTGCTTATTATCAGAATTTCGGAGAACCTCGAACGTGTTGCGGATCTTGCAACGAACATCGGGGAAGACGTCGTTTACATCGTTGAAAGCGAAATAATCAAACACAGGCAAAAAAAGTAAGTTGTTTTACATCGCGCCCTTTCTTTTTCGAAAATGTTTCTTGAAAATTTCTCATGGAAGAAAAAAGTTATATAATGATTCTTGTAAATCTTAAAAGGAGCTTACTTGAAACGAAATTGAAAGATGGTGATGAAGTGAGTATTTTTGCGCCTGTGGGAGGAGGATAAAATGATGGCTTGGGATCCGGTTTGCAAACAGATTATTGATAAGAA
>JALSNB010000065.1 GCA_026987225.1 Caldisericaceae bacterium | reverse complement strand
CCGCTATTCAAAAGCTTGGAGAGTTTATAAACGTAATCCGGTTTTTTAAAAATAACATCTATAAGTGAAGTAGAAATCGATATAAGTCCGAATATAATAAGAATCACACCTATAAGACTCACGAGAAAAAGATAAATGCTTCTTAAAATTTCCGTTTTACTCTTCATTTGTCCCCCTTATAAAAAAATGGCGCGCCCAGCAGGAGTCGAACCTGTAACCTACGGTTCCGTAGACCGTCGCTCTATCCAATTGAGCTATGGGCGCCTGTTACAATTATAGTATAAATATCAATTTTCTCAAGCATTTCTTTTCTCCCAGTTAGATAATATAGTAAGTAGAGAATCTTCCCTATCAATAAAAATAGGAAAGGTAACAAATACATCTTCGTATTTTGTTCTAAAAGAAGGAGTTTTAAATCTTCCGTCAAAATAAAAAACGACCGAATTCAAATCCGGGTTTAAAACATCCAGAGCGATATTTTTTAAAACAAAAGAAGAATAGAGAGTAAAAAGATTACTGTTATAAAAAATACTTGAAATATTTGGCAATCGTATAAAATATATCTCTCGTGCGTCATGCGACAAAATCGGAGCATCGTACAGATACAACTCGATTTCCGACTTTTCGCCTTTTAAGTCTATACCTTTTGCCTTGACGTTTTTACCTTCCCTTTTTAGCAAAAAATATACTTTCTTCATTATTTCATTTGAAGAAAAAAACATTACAGCCTTATTCCCTTTAATATGCACCTTATTGAGCAAACGGGAGAATTCGGCAACAAATTCTTCCCTGTTGGGTGAATGAAGATAAGTCGGCACAATTGATAAATGTTTCTTATCCGATTTAGCAGTTCTTAAAATTTCCTTACCGTTTATCCCGGAGAAATCCATCAAAACGTTTCCTTTGCCATCAATACCCAAGGACGGCAAGACAAATAAGCTGTTTTTCAAAGTGCTGTTTATTTTCGAAAACATGTTCTTTACTTTTACGTTAGAGGTAAATATGATAGGATTATTAACTCTTTTTTCCAGCCAGAAATACTCTTTTGCAAAAAAATCGGAAAGCAATGGGTTCTCTACATTTGAAAACAGATTTTTCAGTTGCATGACAATTGAAGTCACGTCGTCACCAATACGTTTTTCATCCAAAGCTCTAAATGCTTCTTTGATTCTGTGAATTGAAAAATCATCAAATCCATAGTAAGTGGCGAAAAAAAGAAAATCATTCATGGAAAAACCTATTTTAGCAGAGTAAAATGCCTTTATTAAACGATACGCTTCAAGAAACACAGTATCTCTGTTCAGAAAATCGTACTTCAAATTTATCCCGTTAAAGAAAAACGAGTGATTTACGATAAGCAAATTACTACTTCTCGCTTTCTTTACGGCATCATACAAAGGACAAACGTTTCTGTATTCACATTGATCGAAAGGAACATCACAAAACGAAAGAAGCCTTAAAAGGGGATTTTTAACAACGTGTGTCGGGGCATGCTCGAGATTGAAATCCCTCGTGTTATAGATGTATGAAAACAGAGTTGCAAAATTCATTTTCAAATTATCCGGTATGAGATCCGGATGTGAAAGTAAGTAGTCAATTTTTTTCGGACAGATAAATCTGTTCGAATTTGGAAAAGAATACGTTTTAACTCCAAATTTTTTTGCCATCGTTTCGATTTTTTCTCTTAACAGGGGACTGTAAAGAGAAATTATAATAGTGTTATCCAAAGCATATTTCACCGTTTTAAGTAGAAAGTCATCATAATGCATTAATTCTATATAACTGTTGCCTTCAAAATATTTTTTAAAAAGTTCTTTTTCTTCTTTAAAATCCTCGTTAAAAGGCAATGCAAGAGATTCACCGCTTTGTTGCTCGTTTCTTTTTGTTTCCCATTCAAATGACTCTTCTTCGAGCTCACTTTTTTCCCAATTGTCACCGAATATAAACTCATAGTTTCTTATACCGTTAGATATTCTTTTGATATTGTGCAAAAGGTAAGGAGACGAGTTTTTACGCTGAAGCACTATTCTCTCGAAAAGATAATAAAGCATCAAGGCATCGGAAACTGCTCTGTGCGCTTCTTCCTTTTTCAGAGAAAGAGTTTTTACCAGATTTTGCAAACTGTGGGAAGAAAAATGCGGAAAAAAGATTCTTGAAAGTTCAAGCGTATCAAAAAATTCGTTATCAAGTCTTTTTCCCATAAATTTCTCAAGAAATATCCTGTCAAAAGAAACGTTATGTGCTATAAGCGGATAATTTCCGATGAACTTTTCCAACTTATTTCTTATATCGTCCGGGGAAGGGGCATTCTCAACATCTTCAAATGTAATGCCTGTAAGGTTAGTGACAAGAGAGGGTATATTTCTATGCGGACGGACAAAAGAATGGAACTTGCCTATTATGTTTCCGTCACGTACTTTTATTGCACCAATTTCAATTACTTCGTCCGAGTCAGGATTTAACCCGGTCGTCTCAAGATCAAAAAAAATCAGGGTAAGTTCGTTTTCTCTCATAAAAATTCCTTTCTATTTCAAATATACTATTGTGACACCGGTACCGCCTTCATGCATTGTTCCGGTCTGGAAATGAGATACATGAGCCCTTTTTCTTAAGTATTCAAGCACAGCTTTTCTCAACGTTCCGCTTCCCTTGCCATGAACAATGTACACAAATGGCAACCCCATTAAATACGCAGAATCAAGGTATTTATCCAGAGCTTCAAGTGCCTCTTCCACCGTATATCCGTGAAGGTCAAGTCGCATCGGCACCTGCATTTCAGGAATTTTTAACCGTTCGTTAGAAGGTTTATCATTATTTTGTTTTTGCATGCTTTCTTTTGGTTTAAACAGATCCGAAATCGGCAGTGTTGCCCTAATTCCTCCCATCTGAACAATTACCTTGCCTTTCTCCTCAACTTTGTGAATGACAATCCCCTGCTGCCTGAAACTATGAACAAAAACAAGATCGCCTTCCGAAATTTCATCCATCTTCAAGTGCTCTCCTGTTTCCTGTTTGGAAACTTCTTTTAACTTGTTATCTACGTCTTGTGCTGTTTTTTCGAATTTATTTTTGATTTCACGTATTTTCTTCTGGGTTTTTATCTCATTATCAAGTGCATTTAAAATCGTATCCATCTTGTTTCTCGTCTCTTCAACTATTGCGTGTGATTCCTCGTAGGCTTTTCTGATTTCTTTTTTTCTCCTTTCTTCAAGCTCTTTGATTTTACGTTCATAATCCGCTTTTAGGCGTTCTATCTCTTTTTTATAAGCTTCTATTTCTTCCCTTGAAGCGCCGATCTTTTTCTGGTCTTCCGATAATTTGGAAAGATATTCCTGCGCAATCAAATGCTCCTCGGAAAGTTCTTTTCTGGCAATTTCCAGAACATCCTTCGGAATACCGAGTTTTTCCGCAATAACAAAAGCGTGACTTTCACCCGGCACACCTATATAGATATGATAAGTCGGTTTGAGCGTATTAATGTCAAAGCCCACAGAAGCATTCTTTGCGAACACAAATTCATAAGGAAATTCTTTCAATTTACTGTGATGGGTGGAGACAACCGTAAGGATTCTCCGATCGTATAAATTTTTCAAAACGGCAAAACCAAGAGCCGAACCTTCTTCGGGATCAGTACCCGCACCGAGTTCGTCTATCAAAACAAGTGAATTGCGATCCGCTTCTTTCAAAATTCGTATGATTTTTTTCATATGAGCGGAAAATGTCGAAAGATTCTGTTGAATGCTCTGTTCATCACCTATATCCGCAAATACTTTATCAAAGAATCCTATTTCGGAATTTGAAAAAGCCGGGATATGCAGACCTGACTGTGCCATTAACGAAAATAAGCCTATCGTTTTAAGGGTAACGGTTTTCCCACCCGTATTCGGGCCTGTAATTATTAACATGTAGTAGTCCTCACCCACAGAAACGTCTATGGGAACTACTTTTTCCGGGGGTATGAACGGATGCCTACCCTGAACAATTTTTACTTTATGCTCCTGTGTAAGAATCGGCTCAGATGCATCCATACTAATGGACAATTTTGCCTTTGCAAACGCAAAATCCAATGAATAAATCACATCAAGTGAAGAGAAAATCTTATCAATCTCCTCGTTTATATCGTTTTCAAGCTCCAGAATAATTCGTTCTACCTCTTGCTTTTCTTTTGCAGTAAGATCCACAAGCTTATTATTCAGGTCAACAACAGATATAGGTTCGACAAACAACGTTAGTCTACTTGAGGATTCATCTTGCACTACGCAGGGAATGGCATTTTTTCCGCTCTGTTTTATAGGTATTACATATCTTCCGTTTCTTCGAGTGATAATCTGATCCTGAATAATACCCTCGTAAGATTTTGAATAAATGATATGCTGAAGGGCCGTTTGAATTCTCATATAGGTTGTATGTATTTCTCTTCTTATAATACCAAGTAGAGGAGAAGCCTTTTCGGATATCGTACCATCCGGTTCCACAAAATTTTTTATTTTTGAAGATAGTGCGGAAAAAGAGTTAATTTTAGCACCGTAAGAATAAAGTATGGGAAACTCGTCTTTTTTGGCTGTAAGGAGTTTTTTGATTTCGTTTAGAGTATCGAGAACAGATGCAATCTTCAGGAGCTCATCACCGCTGAGTACGGAAAGAACTTTAACCCTGTTCAGAAGAGGTTCGACACCCATAAATTCCAAAAATGGTAATGCACCTTCTTCCTCATAAAATTTTCTTATTTCCGTTGTTTCTTTGAGTTTAAGCTTAGCATCCTCAAATTGAGAAAAAGGAGCAAGACGCGAGGCAATACTACGCCCCCCTTCGGTTACACAAAATTCCGAAAGCTTGGAAACGATTTTATCAAATCCCAATGTTTTTAGTGTCTCTTTGTCCATAAAAATTTTTCCAATTCATCCAAATCAAAACTATTTATCACTTCGTCCTTCGTAAGGAATGCTCTTCTCAATATTTTAACACCATACCGCATAAAATTTAAATGTCCAACGTTATGTGCATCCGTACCCACGGAGAAATATTTTACACCGAGACGTTTCGCATGCTTTATAAGGCTTACAGGCAAATCCATTCGCTTGGGAAAAACATTTATTTCGAGCGCCACATTGTTTGCAACAGCGATTTTAAAAATTTTTTCCACATCAAAGTCAAACCCTTCCCTAAAAGAAATGAGCCTGCCTGTCGGATGGGCAAGGATATTAACAAATCTGCTCGAAAGCGCCTTCTTGAGACGCTGGGTGGTTATACGCTTCCCGTCTTCAAACCCGCTATGCATTGCAGCAATTCTTACATCTAATTTTTCAAGCAAGTCATCTTCAAAATCCAACGTTCCGTCTTTTCTTATTTCTAATTCGCTCCCTTTCAGCAATTTAATCTCACGTTCTCTGTTCAATCTGTCTATAATGTTCAGCTCTTTTATTACAGCATTCCTATTCAATCCGTTTGCGATTCTCAGTGATTCGGAATGATCCGTTATTGCAACATAATGATAACCGTGAAGTATTGATTCCTCTTTAATTTCGCTTATATCATTCGTTCCGTCGCTGAAATTGGAATGAACATGCAAATCTCCGAGTATATCAGAATACTCAATGAGTTTAGGTATCGCCTTTCTCTTCGCAAGTTCGATCTCCTCGTCACCTTCTCTTATCTCCGGAGGAATATACTGCAAACCTAATCTATTATAAATGGCCTCTTCATTATTCGCTTTTATAACAATATAGCCCTGATGCGAAAATTTATAGCCTTTTACGTTTGCAATCTCTTTAATTCTTAAGTTGTGCAATTTGGAACCGGTATAAAATAGTAGTGCGGAGTAAAAGTACATTTCAGGAACAATTAAAAACTTCAAACGTATGTTGTTCCAATCTTTTAGATACAAAAATTCAGAAGTTTTCTTTTCGATTTTTTTATAGTTAAGAGCGGATTTTATTATATCCGATACATTTTTGCCGCTTACGACAAAATCCAAGTCATTTACTTTTTCTTTTCCTCTTCTTACGCTACCCGCCACTTCAATCTTTAAAATTCCTTTACCTAACAACAAGCGTTTTACGGAATTCGCATATGAGAATGCATCAAACAAAGTAAGTTCATTACTATCTTTCCCGTAAGAGAGAAGGCTTTTTTTAACCTGCTCTTCAAAGCGCATACCGAAACCTCTTGATTTTTTAATCCTATGCGTTTCTACCGCTCGTTGCAACTCCGAAATGGAAGTAATACCCAAATTTGCATAAAGAGCCGCCACATTTTCCGGACTTAAATAAGGTAGTTTTAGCAGAGAAGCAATGCCTTTTGGAATCATTAGCTCCAATTCATTTTTATAAGAAAGAGTTCCTGTGGCTAATATTTCTTCGATATCATTCCTTATGCTATCCGGAAGAAACATTACGTCGCTGTCATCTCTTATCGAATAATCAAGGGCTGCAACCGAATATGCACTTTTCTCGTATACTTTAGCTTCGCTAACTCTTCCGCTTAATAAAAGCAGCTTGGACGTGTAGAGCAAAATACGATATATGTCCCAATTGGTCATCCTTTTCTCAATTTTCCCCCTACGACTTTGCGGACTGTCTCGTCAAGTTTTTCAATGAATTCCTCGATTTCTTCCCGCTTTAACGTCCTTTCGGGAGAGTAGAACGACAGAGAATATGCAAGATTTTTCTCATCCTCTTTCAAAGGTTTGCCTCTATAAATATCAAACAGCACTATATCCTTCAATTCCTCGGGTGCAATTGACAAAATAGCATTCCTCACTTCTTTCTCGGGAACAGCATCCTTAACCACGATAGCAACATCCATTTTTAAGGGCGGATACTGCGGATACTCTTTAAACCCCTCTTTAGGTCTTCTCAAACGTAACAAACTTTCAAAATCAAGCTCTCCGTAAAATACGCTTTTCTTTACATCAAAATTTTTTAACACATCACTATTAACAGCGCCAATGAAACCTATCCTCTTATTATTTGCGTAAAAGGCAGCAGATTGATAAAGATGTAGGAAGGGAAATTTTTCTTCCTTTACATCAAAGTCTATTCCGTATTCTTCCAGAAGATCTTCAATAATGCCTTTCAGATAATAAAAATCGTAATTCAAATGTTTTTTAAACGGATTTGTAAAGATTCGCTCACCGGACAACATAATACCCACATTGTAATTTTCCGTATAATTACCGTTTCCGTTTGCAGAAAATATTTTTCCTACCTCAAAAATAGCAAGATCGGAAACGCCATTCTTATTATTGACTTCTACCACATTCAACATTAGGGGAAAAAGTGATGGGCGCAATATTACCATTTCTTCACTGAAAGGATTTACCACCTTTGCAACACTGTCCTTATCCATAAGAGCTTTTTCCAGCAAATTTGCACCTATTAAAGAAACGGTTTGAATTTCCATAAGCCCCTCACGCACAAGTTTTTCCTTTAAATCCCACAGAAACTGCTCCTCTTCGGTACGCCTGGCGCTTTTTAACGGAGCAAAAATAGGCTTTTCATCGAAAGAATTGTATCCTTTCATCCTTAAAACTTCTTCTATAACATCTACCTCTATATTAAGATCTCTTCTGAACGAAGGATAGTGAACTTCAAAATATTCTCCCTTATCCACGCATTTCAAACCTTCGAACTCAAGATATTTTTTAACTTCTTCTTTTGAAACATCTTCTCCGAGTAAGAGTCCTATCCTTTTAATTCGCACATTCACGGGTTTCAATTTGCCAAGGTAGGATGCGGTATTACTTTCCTTTACATTTCCTCCGGCCTCTTTTAATATAAGTTCGGATGCAATCAGAGAAGCTTTCTCAGGAAACTCGGGATCCGTGCCCTTCTCGAAAAGCATGGAGGCATCCGTCATTAAGTTGAGGCTTCTTGAACTTCTGGATATGCAAGGAGGTGAAAAGTAAGCACTCTCAAGAAAAACATTTTTCGTATCGAATGTAACTTCTGTGTCCTCTCCTCCCATTACCCCGGCAATTGCAACGGGCCTTTCACTGTCAGCAATAACCAAATTCCATTCGTTCAGTTTCCTTTCCACACCGTCCAAAGTCTTAATTTTTTCTCCCTCTCTTGCCTTCCTCACTACGATCTTTTCTCTCAATTTATCCGCATCAAAAGAATGAAGAGGTTGCCCGTAAAATTTCAAAATAAAATTGGTTATATCTACGATATTGTTTATTGGCCTTGAGCGCAGCATATAAAGTTTTTGCCGTAACGATAGCGAAGAACGTCCGACTTTTACACCACTAATTGTTCTTCCCGAATAAAAAGGTGCCAAATCCGGTGCCTCGATAACAACCGGAATAGTTGTTTTTCCTTCTGTTTTGATATTCGTAGAAATTTCAAATCCGGAAAAATCCGCCTTTCTGTTTTCGCTTCTTGCTTTTAAAATTTCAATCCACCTTGCAACGCCAAGGACGTAAAATGCATCAGCTCTATCAGGAAGTAACGAAAGATTGATATATTCGTCATCTATTGGAAATACGTCTTCCATAGGAATGCCAACAGGCGTGTCCTTCGGTAAAATAAAAATACCTTCTTTCTCGTAAGAAGCGAGTATTTCTCCGTCTAATCCCAACTCGGCATATGAGCAAAGCATGCCGTTCGAAATATGTCCCTTAAAGGTTTTCGAGGTAATTTTTGTCCCGTCTGCAAGTATGCTGTTTGGAAGGGCGAGAGGAACAATATCTCCATCGGAAAGATTTGTAGCAGCTGTAACTACTTGAAACACGTCTTTGTCTGTTACCGCTTTAAGGGAAAAAAGTTTTGTACCGGTTATGCGTTCTATATCTTTCACCTTTGCAGTTACGATATTGCTAAATTTATGATGATATTTTTCTATTCCTTCCACTTCAAGCCCGAGCAGAGAGAATTCAACAGAAAGTTCCTCTGCGGTATAATCAAAGGGAATAATTTCTTTTAGTAATCTCATTGAAACTAACATTTTACATGCCTCCTATTTAAACTGATTGAGAAATCTCAAATCATTTTTATAGAATAACCGTATATCGGGTATATTGTATTTTACCATTGCAATACGTTCTATGCCCCATCCGAATGCAAAACCTTGATATTCTTCAGGATCTATCCCGACATTTTTCAATACATTGGGATGTACCATTCCGGAACCGCCCATTTCCAGCCAGCCACCAAAATTTATAGACGTCTCGGCTCCGGGTTCGACAAAAGGAAAATACGAAGGATTAAAACGCACTTCTACTCCTTCTCCGAACATTCTCTTTGTAAACGTCGATAATGTTGCTTTTAAATTTGCAAAGCTAATATTTTTGTCAACAACAAGCCCTTCTACCTGGTGGAATATGGGAAAATGATGTGCGTCCGGCGGGTCCTTTCTGTAACATCTGCCAATTGCAATGATCCGTATCGGAGGCTTATATTTTTCCATCGTCCTTATCTGTATGGGGGAAGTTTGAGTTCTTAAAAGATGTTTTCCTAAAAGATAAAAAGTATCCTGCATATCACGAGCCGGGTGGAATTCCGGAATATTGAGGGCTTCAAAGTTATAATATTCTTCTTCTATTTCCGGCCCGGTCATTATATCGAATCCCATAGATAGAAATATTTCTTCAACTTCCTTCATTGTTTGACTCAATATATGAAGGGCGCCATTTTGCAAACGCAAGCCGGGAACGGTAATATCAAGCTTTTCCTTTAACAGTTTTTGGGCTTTTTCCTTTGTTTCCTGTTCTTCTTTTAATTTACCGATAGCCTTCTCAATATAATTTTTTAACTCATTAATCTCTGCGCCGAGTCTTCTCCTTTCTTCTTTCGGTACATTCTTCATATCTTGAAAAAGTTCCGCTACTTTTCCCTTCCTTCCAAGAAAATATTTTTCAAGCTCAAAAAGATTTCCTTTGTCACTCTTAATTTTCTCCTCAAATTCCAATTTTACTTTCTCTATTTTCTCATTCATGTCCGCCTCCAACTTTATAGGTTAAAATTTCGATTTTTTCTATTATAATAGATTATGCAAAAAAACGCATACGCAAAAATAAATCTCACGTTAGAAATTATCGGTAGAAGAAGAAACGGATATCACAGTATAAAATCGGTATTCCAGGAAATCTCATTGCACGATACCGTAATAGTTAAAGAAAGCAGAGAATTAAAAATCACGTTTGTTCCGGATATTTCAATAAAACAAAGCACGGTGCATAAAGCAGTCGCACTGTTCGAAAAGAAACTCAAAAAGAACATTCGGGCAGAAATCGTAATCAAAAAAGAAATACCTCAAAAAAGCGGCCTTGGCGGAGGAAGCAGCGATGCGGCCACAGTGCTTTTACTACTAAACAAAATGTACGGTAATCCGTTAAGCTTAAACGAAATTTTGTCATTAGCCGCAAAAATAGGTGCGGATGTTCCGTTCTTCATATACGGAAAAAGAGCAAAAGTAGAAGGCATAGGAGAAATCGTTACACCTTTGAAAAGTTCCATACTGTACGGATTAATTATCTTCCCAGAATTCAAATTTTCTACCGAGAATGCATATTCGTTAGCGGATAAAATCGGAAATTGGGACAAGGGTACATATACAGAAAGATTAATAAAAGCATTGGAATTAAATGAAGATATTGGAAATTATTTATATAACTATTTCGAAAAAGTTTATAGAAAATTCAATCCCGAATTTACCGATTTCTTTAATAAAATCCTTTTGCTATCCGGAAAACAATTCCACTTAACAGGCTCCGGTTCCGCTCTTTTTTATATTGCAAAAGACGGAGAGATAACGGAAGAACTGTATCAAAAATTAACAAAAGAAGGTTTTCATATTAAGAAGATAAAAACGGTTGTATAAAATTTTGTATATGAAAAATTTTTATTACAATTAGCTCATGATAAGCTTAATTTACATTGCAATAGGCGGTGCTATCGGCGCCATACTAAGATACTGGGTTTCCGGTGTTGCTTACAATTTTTTTGGCACGCTTTTTCCATACGGAACGCTAAGCGTGAATGTAATCGGATCGTTTTTTATTGGAATGCTGTTCGAACTGCTTGAAGATACGGCTATTCCCCCGAACATTCGCTTAATGATATTCATAGGTATATTCGGTGCCTTTACAACATTTTCAAGCTTTAGTCTCGAAACGGTTAATTTATTGAGGGACGGAGAAATGTGGTTAGGTACATGGAATATTATTTTAAACAATGTATTGAGTATATCCGGAACGATAATAGGAATTTTATTGGCAAAATACATCATAAGGGGGTAGCAATATGAAATTACCAGAAAATGCAGTGCTATTAAGAATTTTTATAGGAGAAACAGATAAATATAAAGGAAAGCTGCTATACGAAATCATTATCAAACAGGCACGCAAACTCAACATGGCAGGTGCTACGGTATTCAGAGGCATAATGGGATTCGGTGCAAACAGTAGAATACATACCTCGAAGATGTTAAGGTTATCCGAAGACGTACCGATGGTTATAGAAATCGTGGATAAAGAAGAGAGAATAAACCAATTACTTCCGTTTTTGGAAGAAGCAGTAAAAGACGGGTTAATTACATTGGAACCAGTAAAAATTATAAGTTACAGGCACAACAACGGCTAATCTGTGGCTTTATACTTGTAAAATTTCTTGCCCCGTAACAAAATTTCAATGACTTTGCCTTCTTTTTCAAGAAGCTCGAGATATTTTAAAATTTCGTCCCTGTGGACACCGAACGATTCTTCCATATCGTCTATTGTTTGAGGTCTTATTTTTATCGAATTTATTATCGACTGTTCCAAGTCTTTTCTGTAGGCTTTATTTGTTTTCCTGTTAAACGGCTTTATTATTTCCGCACCATTATTTATAATTTCCAATGCATGCCTTAGTTCTTCATCCGAAAGGGGCTTCGCAAAACCGAACGCAGGAGGTCGTACAACAGTATTAATCTGTATTCTGTCAGCACCTAAATCTTTAAGCACCTTTCTTAACTCCGCATAATTATCATCCGTATCGTTAACGCCTTTAACTATCATTACCTCTATGTATATTTTCCCTTTGTATTCTTTTCTGAGAGCTTTGATACCGTTAATGATATTTTTAATATCCACATCGTCAGCAGGTTGATTAACCCTTTTCAAATATTTGTTATCAGCAGCATCCAGAGTACACTTTATCAAATCGGCATTTTCAATTTCTTCCCTTACATCGGTACGGTAGAGTAAAGTCGAATTTGTAAGTACGGCAACAGGAATATCGGTCATTTTTTTGATTTCTTTTATCATATACCCTATTTTGGAATTCAACGTCGGCTCACCGGAACCGGAAAACGTAATGTAATCAATGGAAGGACCGTTATAGTCAGAAAGAAAATTTTTGACTTCAGAAAGAATTTCATCTGCAGGCACATACTCTTTCCTTTTAGTTGTAAGAAGAGTCGTTTTGGCTACTTCGCAATAAACACAATTGAAACTGCAAACTTTTAAAGGAATGGGGTCTATACCTAACGATACACCCAATCTTCTTGAAGGAACCGGCCCGTAAACATGCTTGTATTTCATTCATGCCTCCTGTTTTAAATATTTAGAGTGCCCCGCTATTTATCCTCGCGGGGCATTCTATACTATTCTTCTAACTTTTCAATTCTTTTGAGAAGTTTTTCGGTACGTTCCGCTAACACATTGACAGCATCGTGAAGATTTTTGATCTCGCTTTTCAAGTCCGGATTAGCATTATAAGAAGATGTTTCTTGGCGATGTTCATGTTTCGGCTCAGAAAATTTTACTTTTCCGGAATCCACTCCGGAAAACTCTCCTTTCTTAAAACGCTCAACGGCATCACGTAACGAACCCGTAACACCCGTAATAATTTTTATACCCGCACCGAGCAGAACCTCACCTGAGTTAGGCCCCATATTTACCGTCAAAACTACATCTGCTCCTTTATTTACTATAAATTGAGCCGCTTGAATACCCGCGCCACTCATAGCATTCATAGCAGGGTTAGGAACTATTTCAAAACTATCCTTTTCCGTATCGTAAAAAGCATAGTAAGGACACCTGCCAAATGAACTGCTTACAGAAGAATTTTCACTATTACCATCAGCTGGCAAACAAATAATCATATTTTACCTCCCGTTTATTTCGCATTCTTTTCAAGTTCGGAAATGCGATTTTCTATATTGCTAAGAACATCTGATATTTCTTTAAGAGTGGCACGTATTGCCGCAACTTCTCCTTGCGTACCGTATCCGGGGTAGTAATAAGGATATTCAGGATAAGAGAATTCTTCAGAAGCATACCCCCATTTCCACCAACCTCTCGGAAGCCACGGATAAACCCTGCAATACGGCGCAGGATTGCCGTGCCAATAGCCTCTACCGTATCCAAAACCTCTTCCGAATCCGTAGCCAAATCCAAAACCTCTTCCGTATCCAAACATAAATCTCACCTCCTTTCAATTATTTTTCTAATACTTTCATGTTGTTCAGGTTTCAGTACCCTGCATGCATTATACGGCGCCTCACCCTTTGCAATAGCACGGGCGCACTCCATACATGTAGGATAACCACATGCCCCGCAATTAATTTTGGGCAGGTACTGATATATTTCGGTTGCCAATTTTTCCTCCTCATCGGAAACCGGTTTTACGGAAGTTTCGTTAATGCGAGGAAAATAAGCACCGCCACGTGCTCTGTTCAAGCCAAGCCCTCTTCCCATACCACGGCCTCTACCAAGTCCTCTACCTAAACCACGTCCTCTGCCAAGTCCTCTACCTCCGTGAATAGGTCCTGTTCCATCTCCAAACGGCATAAAAACACCTCCTTAACTTTTACATTTGTCGCATTCACCGAAGATTTGCATCTCCAATGTTGAAAGTTTAAACGAATATTTTTCTGCAAGAACTTTTTTAATTTCATCCACAAACCCTTTAACTTCTTTATTACGCCCGGAAAAATCTTTAATTTTTCCGCAATTAGTGCAAATGAGATGTATTTTTATCTTTTCCCTTCGTTTTTTTAGTTGAAAACGCTTTTTCTTTCCGTTTACAAATACTGCCTCAACAATGCCTTCTCTTTCAAATAACCTGAGGCTTCTGTACACGGAAGCAAAACCAATGGTCGGATAAATCTTCTTTGCAATGTTGTAAATATCATCGGCAGTCAAATGCTCTTTCCTGCTACTCAAAATCGAAAGCACAACTTCTCTTGGTTTTGTCATCCTAAATTGTTCAGATTTTATCTTCATTTCTCACATCCCCTTTTGATATTGATTTACATTTTCAATAGAATTATACCCTAAAAGCCAATTTTTGTCAAGTTTAGATATTTTTCTAAAGAGGTTGATTGAAAAAAAATTTTTAGTATAATTACACCTCGTAAAATTTTATAAGAGGTGATAATATGATTAAGAAATGGTTTATTTCATATAGCTTACAAGGCGTCGGGCTGAGCGCCCTCATGATAATTGTAAGCCTTTTTGCCGTAACGGGCCTAAACGGGAACGTGCGGAGCGCTACAACCGCCGCCGCACTATATTCTACCGGAACTCTATTAGGTTCTTTAACGGCAGGCAGTTTGCTTGACAGAAGAAAATTGTACAGAGAATTGGTCTTCTTCGGACTTATATGCGGAAGCATTGCTGCAGGTATTATGCCATTTTCAATAAATTTAAAAATGTACTATACGGTTGCGTTGTTATTCGGTTTTTCAATATCAATGGTAAATCCGGCAATTACTCTTTACTTCAGCAGACATATGGAAGAAAACGAATATCGAAAGTATATAAACAATATCAACCTTGGAAACAGCATCGGAATTACTCTCGGCACGTTTATAGGCGGTTTTATACTCACGTATCTGCCGGCATTACAAGAAACGGACAGAATGAAAATAATTTTTCTTCTCTCATCTCTGATATTTGCTATCGGCGCAATTATAAGTTCCGAAATTAAGATCAATAAAGGCAAAGAAACAGCCCGAAAGAGAAAATTTTCAATCAGCGTTCGTCCGGTATTTGCCAATATGAGAATGATTCCGAGAAATATCGCATTTACATTTGATTTTTCATCGTTCAGCAGCAATGTTAAGCTCTACCTTGTGGGAATATTTGTTGCATTTTTCGGAGCAAATTTATTTTTCGCACCGCTTCCAATTTACCTGAAAGAATACCTTGGCATTAAATCCGGGACGATATTTCTCATGTATGCTTATGCAAATATTGCAGCAACAATCGCATATTTCTTTACTCAATGGATGATGAAAAGATTTAGGGATTTTTCAATTATGCGAACGGTTTTATGGATTAGAATATTTAGCTTCTTCGGAATAGTGCTATTCGGAATAATTCATAGTTACGAAGGAACTCTTATTACTTTCGTGCTAATCAGTTTTACATGGCCATTCTTCTACATACCGGCAACAGTCCAAGCAACAAATCTTGCTTCTACGGAAAATAAAGGGAGAATATTAGGCGTTTTTAACATGGTAATCAGCCTTGCCGTTATTATTGCATCTTTTCTATCCGGAATATTAGCGTTGAAATTCGGATATTTCAGTGTGTTTGTCATAGGTGCCGGTCTGTTGCTTATAGGAGAAAGAATCACACATATAGTAGCAAATAGAGTCCCCATACCGGAGGATATATTGAAAGTCCTCGAAGAGAGAAAAAAAGACAAGAAAATAGTAAGATTTAAAAAACTTATAAGGAGCGGTCTCGTTTAAAAACCGCTCCTTGATCTTTTAACTACCCTTCGTTGGGATTTATGGTTTTGTTCCAATCCACTTTAAACATTTCAAGTAAAGTATTTATAATTGTCTGATTGTCGGTAATAATTCCCATTTCCCTGTTCTGATCAAGTCCTACCGAAAAATTATTAGAACCTATATAAGCCTTTTTTCCGTCCACGATAATCACTTTTGCATGGACATACAGATCCGGTAGAGATCTGATGTGATCGCTTCCCAACAGGTCAACGGCATCTGAATTTCCGGAAACTCTATACAGGGGCGGAATTATAACACGCACTTTTACGCCTTGTTTGATTTTTGATTCAATAAGATTATTGATTTCAGAATCTTCCATTTCCTGTTGCCAGATATCCAGCGATGATTTGGCGCTCTTTATCAAATTTTCTATTTTGGCTCTTGCATCAACAGGGCTGAGCACTATATTGGCGGATTGAACTTTAGTAACAGGTTTTCTCTGCCAATCATCCTGGAATATGCTATCTATCTCTTTTACAATTACCGGATCGAATACCCCTATACCAAACTCTCTGTTTTTATGGAAAGTGCTATAAGTAAAATTACCAGTAAAAACAAATGCTTCCTTGCCGTCTATAACGATAAATTTCGCATGCGTAAGAAAATAAGCGGGATTTGCCCACTTAATACGAATGCCGTAATGCCTCAGCATATAACGTATGTTCCAATTTTCCGTATCGCCACCGACAGGACTCTTTTCAAGCATAACTTCCACATCGACACCTCTTGCCGAAGCTTCTCCCAATGCCTCTGCAACATCATACTGAGTAAAACCGTATATTTCAAGATGAATATATTTTTTAGCAGAATTTATTGCCTTTACAATCGGAACCTCACCAGAATAAGTCTCGGAAATTAGTTCCGGCGAAGAAGCAACAGGCATTGTATTTCCAAAAACAGGGCTAAACATTAAAGCAACAAAAGCAAATGCCAAAAATATTGAAATTATTATCTTTTTCATAGCAATCTCCTCCTTACCCACCATAAGTAATCGTAACAGTGCGGGTATTCGGATCCCAACCGACAGTCGCACCGAATGCTTCCATTATAAACCTAATCGGAACAAACGTCCTGTTATGAAGAATTATCGGAACGACTTTCGGATTATTCGGATCTATTTGACGTGGCACACCGTTTACATAAGCGATATTTTTGCCTATGAACAGTTCAACCTTACTGCCGTTTAACTCTATAGTAACTTTTCTTTCGTTAGGATCCCAGCCAACAGTAGCACCTACGGCTTCAGTAACAAAACGTATGGGAACAAGAGTTCTATTGTTTTTAATCACTGGGGCAACATCCGTAGGAACAAACTTCCCGTTTACAAGCATTCCTTTTTGCCCGATTACCATCTTAACAACAATTTTGCCGTGCTGATCATAAATATAAAGGCCCCCGGACTCCGTAGCCACAAATATTGCACCGCTCTTTTTGTATACAAAATCAGGGCTGAAAACAGTTCTATAAACATATCTATTATCTTTATTGCCATTTATATTTTCCCACATATTGCCCGAATCGAAGCTCAAGTAAACACCGTCCCATGAACCGGCAAGAATGATGTGGTCGTTCTTATAATTTGGCGAGAGTCTTACGCCGTCCACCCACATATGATATTTAAGCAAGGCATCCGAAATATTCTCAAACGAAACACCACCGTCTTTCGAAAGATAAATACCACCACCGGTCGTGCCGACAACAAGAGTATGATCCTCATCGAACGTTCTTGAAACCGAAATATCGGCAACCGAATATCTCGGTATGGAATCCGCTCCGACAGGAGACCATGTTTTGCCGTTATTCACCGTTTCGTAAACGTTACCACCGTTCGTACCGATAAAAACGTCCCCCTTTACTCCAGATATTGCCGTAATGTTCATATCGAAAGGCAAAATACCTTTGTTGGACTGCGTGAATGTTTTACCGTTATCCGTAGAGACAAATACACCTTTATCTCCACTACCCACATAAATAACGCTACCGTCACCAAAAATCACATTTATAAATTTGGAGTCTATGTCTACATTGGTAAATGTATTACCGGAATCGTCGGTTTCAAAAAGCCCTTCCCCGTATGTACCGACAAAATAACGAGAAGAATTGCCGTAAACGGAAGTAATTTCGGAATCTTCAGGAAAGTTTTTCACAAAAGTAAATGTTTTGCCCTTATCGCCGGACACAAAAAGGCCGTTCCACTTGGTGCCAACAAACACGGTGCCGTCCTTTGCATAATCCGTAGAGAAATTAACGGTAAGTACGTCAGCTGATGTTAT
>JALSNB010000064.1 GCA_026987225.1 Caldisericaceae bacterium | reverse complement strand
GCCTCAGGGCGATGATGTTTGCAAGCGAAGCAACGATAAATCCGTTTCCTCCGATATTTACCCCGTAAGCGATAATTCCGTAGTTTGAGGAATATACCGAAACAAACACGCTTGCGGGCACATTACTTATGATTTGAGACATAAACAGAGAGAACAGAAAGAGTGTTTTTGCATTTTTCAAGTTAAGCGCATACACGGCACTTTTTATGATCGGAATGCGGGATACGACGTTAAAATCGATAAACATCAGGCAGAAAAGGAGAATCAGCATAAAATCCGAATTTTTGAAAACATCTCTGAAAAATAAGAGATACACGGAAACGATCAGCAAAAGCAGGATATAGATGTAAACGGTTCGGCTCATCAGTAAAAAATAAAGTGCGATAAATATGACGGACGTTACGAACAAAGGTGTGTTTTTTACTCTTTTTTCCGTATTTTCCTCCGAAATGTCAAGCGGTTTTTTATCGAAGAAAAGCGAAACGAATGCGAAAATCACGGAAATGAGCACGATAAACATAGGCAGCATCGAAACGATAAATTTCCAAACTCCTATGTGCCATACGTGAAACAGGTAAATGTTCTGCGGGTTGCCTATCGGTGTCAGTGCGGAGCCCGTGTTTGCTGCAATAGCCTCGAATACGATTATTCTTTTCACGTCGTTTTTTATAAACTTTTGAATTCTCAGCGTTATGGGGATAACGATAAAAAGGGATATGTCGTTCGTAATGAACGCGGATAGGACAATTGTGAGGAAAACGAGCCTCATTGCAAGGAAAAGTTCGTTTTCGGAGCGGCTAACCATGTAAAGCGTGAACCCGTCAAGCAACGCGCTCATCTCAATTCCGGTCGTAACGATGATGAGCCCTGTAATCGTTGCGATTGTCTGCCAGTTAATAAATTTCGGGTATTGCACGATAAAATGCGGATAGAGCGCTGCAAGCACAATAAGCAATGCGCCGAAAATCACGTAAACAGTGTTATTTTTCGCCCAAAAAACCGCTTTTTTCATTTGCTTTATTTTAATACCGCAACGGAAAAATAAAAACCCCGGCCGCTTTTTGGCCGGGGCAAAGGGGCAAAAATTATTTAAAATTTATATAAGCCCGTATGCAAGCATCGCTTTTGCGACTTTGAGGAATCCGGCGATATTTGCGCCTACGAGGTAATCTCCCGGCTTTCCGTATGCGGCCGCAGCTTCGAGAGATGCCTTGTGAATCTTCTGCATGATCTCACGGAGTTTGCTGTCAACTTCTTCTCTTGTCCATGAAAGCCTTATGCTGTTTTGAGACATCTCAAGCCCTGAAACTGCAACTCCGCCTGCGTTTGCCGCTTTTGCAGGGCCGAAGAGAATTCCGTTATCCCTGTAAATATTGATTGCATCGAGAGTGGAAGGCATATTCGCACCTTCGACAACCGCAATGACTTTGCCTTTTGCAAACGCTTCGGCATGATCTTTGTGGATTTCGTTCTGCGTTGCGCACGGAAGGGCGATATCAACCTTCAATCCTTCGTCTCTGATCACGTCCCACACGGATTTTCCTTCAAAGTATTTCGCATGCGGATATTCTGTAGGATATTCTCTGATTCTTCCTCTCTTTACGTTCTTCAAATTCATAATGTATGCGAGTTTCTTTGCATCGATACCCTCTTCGTCAACAACCGCACCGTTCGAATCGGAAACTGTGATTACTTTCGCGCCGAGCTGAGTTGCCTTTTCGATTGCATACTGCGCAACATTTCCGGCACCGCTTATTGCAACGACTTTGCCTTTCAAATCCATGCCTTTTGTTGCAAGCATTTCAGCGGTAAAGTAAACGACGCCGTAACCCGTCGCTTCGGGCCTTATCAAGCTTCCGCCGTATTCGATGCCTTTGCCCGTGAGCACTCCGGTGTGTTCGTTTTTGATCTTTTTGTAATAACCGTAGAGATAACCTATTTCACGTGCGCCGACTCCGATATCACCCGCAGGAACATCGGTGTTTGGCCCGATATGCCTGAACAACTCTCTCATAAACGCATAGGTAAATCTCATAACTTCCCTGTCGCTCTTTCCTTTGGGATTAAAGTCCGAGCCGCCTTTTCCGCCGCCCATAGGAAGAGTGGTAAGGGAGTTCTTAAAGATCTGCTCAAAACCGAGGAATTTTATAATTCCCAAATTTACCGAGGGGTGAAATCTCAAACCGCCCTTGTAAGGTCCGATTGCATTGTTGAACTGCACCCTGTAGCCCCTGTTGATGTGGGCTTCGTGATTGTCGTCTTCCCATACGACTCTGAACATGATAATTCTGTCCGGTTCGACGATTCTCTCGTAGATCTTCTCTTTGACAAATTCTGGGTGCTTCTCCTCAGTCGGTTTGAGGGTTGTTAAAACTTCGGTGACTGCCTGAATGAATTCAGGTTGATCCTTGTCTAAGGTTTTTACCTTAGCAATCACATCATCAATTTGTGACATGCCTACCTCCTATATTTTAGTTTATAAAAATACACAAACCAACAAATTATACTATTATTCACAAAAAAGAAAATAGCACAAAAAAGAGGGGCATTTGCCCCTCGATTTTCAAATAATCTTCTCTATCTTCCTGTGTTCCTTTACGGCCCGCTCCTCTTCTTTTAGAGACGGGGAAAGCCCTGTAAAGTCCATTATCGGCAGAACGAACATAATGCCCGTGCCCGGCTCTTTGAAACCCGCAAGCTCTTCTTTTACGACGCGCTGCGCGTCCCTCAAAGTCCTTTCCTCTTTTATCACCGTAAATATCGTTTTGTTTTCCGGCCTCCTGCCCCTGCCGGCATTCAATATCTCCTGAAGGGTACCGAAAATCGGAATTTCAGTTTCCAACGTCCTTCCCATTCCAACGGAATCAACGATCGTTGCGCCCCTGACGTCCACTTCCACAAAACGCTCGAGAATGCTCTCAAGCTTCTCCGTTTTATTCAGCACTACAACCAATAGATACGCCATATCAAACGCCTCCTTTCTCTATTGTAACTCATTCTATATACTTTTCAAGTTCTTCGATACCGTTAAGCAATACGAACGGCCCGAGCTTTTTAAGTTCGCTTATAGGCGTTGCGCCGGACGGAATAATAAAGCATGCAACACCCGCATTTTTAGCGATAAGCACATCGTTTTTGCTGTCCCCGACGAATGCCGTCTCTTCTTTTTTTGCATTCGCATCCGAAACGATTTTAAACAGAGGATACGGATCCGGTTTGCTCTTTTCGAAACTGTCCTTTCCGTAAACTGCAAAAAAATATTTGGCCATTCCGAATTTTTTAAGCAGTTTAACGACAAACCGCTCGTATTTGTTGGAAAGAACGGCCATTTTCTTGCCGCGCCCGGACAAACGCTCAAGCGTCTCTTTTGCACCTTTTATCGGAGTTGCATAATCCGCATAATGCTCTTCATAGTAAGAGAGAAATAGTTTTGTGAGTTTTTCCGTAAGGTCAAGCCTTCCTTTTTCTTTGAGCACGCGCTGGACAAGGAGCGGCGTTCCGTCCCCGGTATATCTCCACACTTTTTCTTCGGAAATAGGGGAAAGCCCCGTTTCTTTCAGGGCGAAGTTCATTGCCTCGGCGAGGTCTTTTCTCGTATCGACAAGAGTTCCGTCGAAATCAAAAACAATAAGCTCTATTTTCATCGCTAAACTATAACGATATTTTTGATTTTTGTCAATAAAGCATATAATTTTTAGGTAATAGGAGGTTTACATGAAAAAGTTTTTAAGCATTTTAGCGGTAATAACGATAGCGGCGCTTTTCCTTTCCGGCGGGGCGAAGGGAGAGGCTGTAAAGATTTCCGCAGGTATTGATACAAGTTCCGAAGCTCCGGTAAATATCATAGTGGAGATGAAAGACGCACCGGTTGCAATTTACAGGAAAACTTTCAAATACAGAGTCATGTCGGTTTTCAGAAAATCGTATCAGGGCGATTACGAACATAAACTCCTCTCGGAGCAGAATGCAGTGCGCAGAGAAGTAAAAAATATGGGAGGCAGCGTGCACTTTTCGTATACGTACGTGTTCAACGGTTTTTCATGCACGATAAGCGGAAACAAAGTAAAGGAACTCGCAAAACTGAAAAGCGTAAAAAGGATCTATCCGGATAAGAAAGTGTATTTGCTAAGGGAAAATGCGGATAAGGTAATAGGCGCGGACAAAGTTCACAAACTCAAAGATGCAAACGGAAACTACATAACTGGCAAAGGCATCGTCGTCGGTGTCGTTGACACGGGTGTCGATTACAATGACACGGAATTGGGCGGAGGCGGTTTCCCGAACAGCAAAGTGATCGGCGGATACGACTTTGCCGAAAACAAAGCGGATCCTATGGACAAAGACGGACACGGAACGCACGTTGCGGGCATCATCGCAGGCTCGAAATACGGCGTTGCGCCCGACGCAAAAATCCGTGCCTACAAGGTATTTTCAAGTGCTTCGGAAACAACCTCTTCTTCTCTTATTGTAAAAGGCATAGACCAAGCGGTAAAAGACAAATGCGATATCATAAACATATCGATAGGCTCTCCGGACGGATTGGGAGACGGTGCGGATCCCGAATCAATCGCAGTGAAAAATGCGACCGAGTCTGGCGTTGTTGTCGTTGCGGCGGCAGGCAATACCGGCTCTCGCTCAAAAACGCTGCCCTTCCCGATAAGTTCGCCCGGCTCGAACAAATACGCAATCGGCGTGGGGGCAAGCGACGATTCGATACACGGCGTAATCTCCGTAAACGGGAAAAATATAATCGCGCAGTATCCGGCAGAAGCGCCTCTCTTCAAAGAAGGAACATACCCCGTTGTATATTGCGGCTACGGAGAAAAAAACGACTTTTTAGGCAAAGACGTAAAGGGAAAAATCGCACTGATAAAGCGGGGGACGATATATTTCGGCGATAAGGATCTGAATGCAAAAAAAGCGGGGGCTGTCGGA
>JALSNB010000063.1 GCA_026987225.1 Caldisericaceae bacterium | reverse complement strand
TTTCATGTAAAAATTCTTAATTTTCGGGCTCGTATTTGCCTACTTGAAAAAAATATTTTTCACTGTACAATTTGATAATTAATTTGACAACAAGACAAACCTTTTGGGAGGGGTGTTATATGGAAGGAAAAGATTTTTCCAAAATTGCAGTGATAGGATTGGGCTATGTGGGATTGCCCCTTGCCGTGGAATTTGCCAAAAAAGGCGTGGAAGTTATAGGCATCGAAAAAAGCCTCGAACGGGTAAATGCGGTAAACAGAGGAAAATCATACATAGGGGACGTATCCGACGAAACTTTGGCTGATGTCGTTAAGAACGGCAAACTCAAGGCGTTCGGTGAATTTAATGCGCTGAAGGATACCGATGCGATTATTATCTGTGTCCCCACTCCGCTTACAAAAAACAAAACCCCGGATATTTCTTTTATCGTTTCGGTTTCGAAAGAGATTGCCCCTTTTCTTCGTAAGGGCGCACTTGTCGTGCTTGAAAGCACCACGTATCCGGGAACAACCGAGGAAGTCGTTCTTCCGATTCTGTCCGAATCCGGTTTGAAAGCGGGCGAGGATTTTTACCTTGCGTTCTCTCCGGAAAGAGTGGACCCGGGAAATGCCAGATACCATACCGGAGACATTCCCAAAGTTGTCGGCGGGATAAACGAAAAATCCACCGAACTTGCCGCATCGCTTTACGGCAAAATCGTTCCTTACGTGTTCAAAGTCTCTTCTCCGAGGGCTGCGGAAATGACGAAACTCCTCGAAAACATTTTCAGGCTGATAAATGTTGCTCTTGTGGACGAACTTGCCCTGCTTTCCGAAAGAATGCGAATCGACATATGGGAAGTGATAGAGGCCGCAAAAACAAAACCATACGGCTTTATGCCGTTTTATCCCGGCCCCGGTATAGGCGGGCACTGCATACCGATCGATCCGTTTTATCTTTTATGGAAGGCAAAAGAGTACGACGTTGACATATCGTTCATAGAACTTGCCGAGAAAATAAACGATTCGATGCCGGATTACGTGATAAATAAGGTTTCTTACGCGCTGAACTCACGCAAAAAAGCAATCAACGGAAGCAATATATTGATAATCGGGGTTGCGTATAAAAAGGACATAGGCGATACGAGAGAGTCGCCGGCGTTCAAAATCATATCCGAACTGCTCGAATGGGGAGCAAACGTTTCTTACTACGATCCTTTTGTTTCGGAAATTCGTGTCGGAAACAAAACGTTCAAATCGCTAAGCGCACTTTCGAAAGAATCGCTAAATGGTGCGGACTGCACTTTGATACTTGCGGCTCATTCCGTAATCGATTATGATTTCGTGCTGAACAACTCGCACGTTGTGGTTGACACGAGAAATGCAATCAAGCAAAAAAGCGACAAATTGTTTAAGTTGGGTGACGGAAACGCTTAATGAATGGTGTAAAACAGAAGGGTGGTTTGATTCGAAAACTGTAACCATAATTATAATAATTCGCATTCTTGCCCTGTTTGACAATAATTTCGTATAATGTTCAGTAAAAAAGCAAGTGGTTAATGGAAGATTTCAAATCGAAAAACCGTTGTTAAAGTAATAAAAGAACAGAGGCCAAAAAGCAACAAGTACAGGAACGTTCCTTATTATATAGCGCTTGTTGCTCTGCTCGTCATTGTGTTATTTTCATTTGTGTACGGTTTGTTTCACATATCCGGTGACGGTTTCTTGAGGAGCAAGGAAGCGATTATCGGATCTCCGGTGTTCGGAAAAGTGGAAGACGTTTATGTGAAAATAGGAGACAATGTAACTAAAAACAGCATTGTCGCCGTAATTCGTGATTACAACGGGAACGTAACTTACATCCGTTCGCCCATGAACGGCGAGGTTGTGGATCCGTTCAAAAGAGAATATGAAACCGTCACAAGAGGCGCGTCTTTGTTGACGGTTGCGGATCGGAGCAACCAGTACTTTCTCGTTTTTTTAATCCCAAGGAATACAATTACATCGTAAAGGGTACGGTTGTTTCCATTCATACGAGGGACGGTAAGGTGTTCAAGGGAACGGTAGAAAAGGTAAATCCGGTTATATATCCTTTAAGTAATCCCGACAATTATCACGGTGACATCAGAATGTTCTTTTCCGCAAAAGTCGTTACCCGTGAAAAAATCCCTGTGAGCTATCCTTACAATATGCGCGTGAAGGTATATCTGAGGCGGTGGTAGATGAAGATTTGTTTCGTAAGTTACGACGATAAAATACCGAATGAAACATACGATACTCTTGAATGGTTCGGAGACTACTATAAAGTTCCGCCGGAGCATTTTAACAGAGAAGCTCTTTCCATGGCCGATGCAGTTGTCATAAGGGGAGAAAGCGAACGGATTCTCGACTTTTTGTACCGATTGAGAAAAACGTCCGAATTTGCTCTTATCCCGGTTATTGCCGTTCAGGAAGAGGAAGACGAAGTCGTGCGGCACAGCGTTGATTTTTATGCACTTGAATACGAATTTCCGGAGAAAAAATTGCTAATCAGAGACATAATTGAAGATATCAATAAGCGAAACAAGGCACTTTATCCGCTGAGAGGGGAAGCCTCCGAAGAAATACTGATTTTACGGTATTTGATAACACGCAAAACAAGTATTAAGCCTCTCATTAATATCAGGACGCTAAAGGGTTATTCGTACCCTCAAGTTGAACCTTTTATCGATGAGGATGTTTTCATAGCACTGCAGAGAATGTCAAAGAACAAACTGCTAAACGGAAAGTTTGTGGATAGGGTTCATCTCTGCCCTTTTTGCGGTTCGGCGCACCTCAACTTTAAGGAAGTGTGCCCTAAATGCAAATCCGCAAATATACATATTGAAGATACGATTCATCACTTCAGGTGCGGTTATGTTGGGCCTGAAAGCGATTTCGAAATACCGGGCACGGACGAACTCGTATGCCCGAAATGTCATAAAAAGCTCAGGCACATCGGCATAGATTACGATAAACCGTCTCAGATGTACCTCTGCGATAGCTGTGGAGATGTTTTTGAGGAGCCCGTTGTCGAGGTAACGTGTTTTAACTGTAAGCGCACGTTTGATGCGAATCACGTTGCCGTTTTCGACGTAAAAGAATATTCGATCACTTCTTACGGTGAGAATGTGGGCAAACTCGGATTTATCGAAAAATTGAAATTTGACGAAGTGATAAAGAATTACTTTAATACGGTGTCTTTCGAATTCTTCAAAACTATGGTTAATTACAGTATGTCTCTTGAAAAAAGATACGGTAGGAAATTTGTCGTTGCAAAGATCCGTATTTACGGCATGGAAGAATTTCAGAGGGAGGAGACTTACGAAAAAACTTTTGAAATGATGAAGAATGCCTCGCAAATATTGAAAGAAAATCTCAGGGACACGGATATAGTATGCGCGCTCAACGACAAAACGATTTTGATTTTACTTCCCGAAACCTCGAAAAAAACGGCTACAAAAGTTTTAAGCAGATTGATTGGCAAACTATCCGTATTTTTGCCGCAGGAAGTTGCGGTTAAGACGGAAATTATAGATAACTACGCGGAAGTTTCCAAACTTTTTGCAGAGGCACCGAAACAATGATGCATTTTTTTGTTCATTTTAATTTTTTTCTGCAGTCTTTTGCGGATAAATTTTTCCTGATGAAGCCCGTTCATTTTATAAAAGTTTTTTGGTTCTTTTTTATTTTCGACCTTCCGCGGTACGTGCTTATAGATATTGTATTTATTTCCGTTATTATTCCCATAATTCACAGGGAAAAGACAAACAGGGAAAGGTTCGGGAAATTGCTGAAATTTGAAAATCCGCTTGTGTCCGTTATCATACCTGGGAAAAATGAGGGCAAAGGTATAAGGAAATGCGTGCTTTCTTTGAGGGAGCAAACGTATAAAAACCTTGAAATTATAGTTATTGACGACGGCTCGGACGATAATATGAGGGATCAGTGCAACAGGCTTTTACGTGAAGGGCTTATCGACAGGTATTTGAGAAACGAGGAACGCGGGGGCAAGGCATCTGCCGCAAATTTCGGGTTTAGGATGAGTCACGGCAAATACATCGTCCGTATGGACGCGGATTCTTCATTGGACAGGGATGCGATTTTCAACATTCTCACCTATTTCTACGATCCTAAAGTCGGCGCGGTGAGCGGAAACGTGAAGGTAAGAAATATGTACGATAATTGGATTACTGCGTGCCAAGCCATAGAATATATGAAAACCATTTCGATGAGCAGATGGGAGAAAGCTTATTTAAGGATTTTGAGGATTGTGTCCGGTGCTTTCGGTGCGTTTAAAAGAGAGCTCGTCGAGCAGATAGGCGGTTGGGATATCGGCCCCGGGCTTGACGGCGATATTACCGTGAAAATAATGAAAACAAAAAACCATGTCTCTTTCGCACACGATGCGGTATGCCTCACCAATGCGCCCACAACTCTGAAGGCGTTGATAAATCAACGGTTGCGTTGGAACAGAAGCCTGATAAGAATGAGGCTGAGAAAGCACAGGAATGTTTTTGCTCCCGAGGAAAATTTTAACATTTTTCTGTTTCTTTCCGTACTTGACAATATATTTTTCAATCTTGTGCTTGCCGTGTTGTGGCTTATATACCATGTCGTCACAATAAAAAATTTTCCTGCGAGTTTTTTTAACATTATCCTTATGAATTTGATATTGTACACCATGACAAATTACATTCAATTTTTTATTGTTTGGTTGATTTCGGAAAGAAAGAGGGAGGAAAGCAGGCTTTTTATCTTTATACCGTTAATGAGTGTCTATCTGGGATATATTCTTCGGCCCGTGAGGCTTATCGCTTATTTTGACGAACTGCTCTTTAAGTCTTCCTACAGGGATCCGTGGAATCCGAGAAAAGTTTCCGATATAGCCAAAAAACTCGGTTTTTAGAAATTATATTTTTAAAACCGTAACAACGAAATTTTAAAGATTCGTCATTAAATTTTTGCCGTTTCTTCCCAAATTTTCCCTCAAACCCCTTGACTAAAAAAAAATTAATTACAATACGGTAAGAAAAGTAAAAAATAAATCTTTTTACAGAAGGAGGCGGTGCAAAATGAATGTTTGGTAAGCAAAAAAGAAACAGCCGAACAAGAGGTGCTGCG
>JALSNB010000062.1 GCA_026987225.1 Caldisericaceae bacterium | reverse complement strand
ATTCTTATTCTTTCTCTTTTCAAGGTAAATCTTCCGAACATTATTTTATCATAACAAACCGAAAACTTTAACAGATTAAAACTCAGACGCTTTGCCACAACAAAGGAGTTAGAGGGAATATGTCCCTCTAAGAGCTAATCCCTTATTAATCAGGGCTCTATTCGAACTGGGCGCCAAGCCAAGAAGCAGTAGACAGAGGAGAGTTGTAATCCCTTATTAATCAGGGCTCTATTCGAACAGATTAAGCCCGTATGAAGCAGAGAAACTTATTATGGTTGTAATCCCTTATTAATCAGGGCTCAACTTTATTAGAACGGCAACTGCGTTTCCTTTCTAACTTTCCTTCCTTTGTCTTTATGTAAGTTTTATTTCTGCAAGCTTTATTTGAGGCTTTTCAACATTCAGACGCTTTGCCACAACAAAGGAGTTAGAGGGAATGTGTCCCTCTAAAAGCTAATCCCTTATTAATCAGGGCTCAATTCGAACGCCAGAAATGGCTGAAGACTGGATTGAAGAAAGGGAGTTGTAATCCCTTATTAATCAGGGCTCAATTCGAACAAAAAATATTATATTGTGCGTAAGGAGGCAAAAATGAGCGAGTTGTAATCCCTTATTAATCAGGGCTCAATTCGAACAACAGATGGAAGAAGAATATGGAGCGGCTGTGGCGGGTTGTAATCCCTTATTAATCAGGGCTCAATTCGAACGAAGAAAAATTGGATGGAATAAGATTCCAAAAGAAATATAGTTGTAATCCCTTATTAATCAGGGCTCAATTCGAACAAACCGATACACCGGTAAGTTTTAATGATCACGCCATGGTTGTAATCCCTTATTAATCAGGGCTCAATTCGAACTTTTGCTCCTGCTTGTTTTTGATATATTGATCGTATACAGTTGTAATCCCTTATTAATCAGGGCTCAATTCGAACACTTTTTTACTGAGATCTGATATTTTTACTTGACAAAAGTTGTAATCCCTTATTAATCAGGGCTCAATTCGAACTAAAAAATGTTGTTAGTGGTATTATATTTATTAGTAGTTGTAATCCCTTATTAATCAGGGCTCAATTCGAACTTAGAAACATTGCCGAAAGATTTTGTAGAAGAGATCAAGTTGTAATCCCTTATTAATCAGGGCTCAATTCGAACCTATTGTGCTGACGAATTCCTGAAATTGGTGGGTATTCTGTTGTAATCCCTTATTAATCAGGGCTCAATTCGAACTTGCTTTTTCCTTTCATTAAGCCCCCGCCTTGAAGTTGTTGTAATCCCTTATTAATCAGGGCTCAATTCGAACAGGGTCGTTTTTAGCCTGCATGAATATTATATCTTTTTGCCCTAATTTCGCAAATGCATGAAATTTTTCATTTTTCAAGGTAAAAAATGCGGCATGCAAAAATTAGATCTCCGTAAAAGTATTATTTAATCCGCACTTTTCAATGTTCGCAAAATTCATACTGCCGCATACTTAATTTTAGCATAAAGAATTCAATTTTTAAAACGCTTTTTTGCCAATTCTAAAGCAAATTTCACATTTTTAACACATTTTTGCGAAATTAACACTAAACAATGAAGTATTTTTGGTCTCTCACCACTTCTCCGACGCCTATAATTTTAATGTTCTTTTTTGCCGATTCCGGAATCAAATATATTCTTACGCTATCTTCGGATTGATCTATCTCTGCTTTTATTTTTTCTATCATTTTTTTCAGTATTTCATCCGATATGATGCATTCGAATACGCTAAACTGAACGCGAGTGCCAAAATTTCTCATTATTTTAAAAACTTTTGTCCGTCTTTGGTTGTCTTTTATATCGTATGCAACGATGTAGAATTTATTACTCATTTCAGTATGGTAAACGGTTTAAAGTCACCTTCTCCGTTAATATACGAGGAAAAACTTTCGAGTTGTTCCATTATCGCTTTTCTAAAATTCGTCCGCTTGCCGTTGTAGGAAAATTCTTTTTCCATTTGCATTTCATAATTTGCAAGAACTATTTTGCGTTTTTCGCTTTTCAAAACAAAGCCATAGATATTATGTTTTTCAAAATCATTTTTCGTAAGGGTGAATTTCTTAAACATTTTCACCGCAAGGCTGTCCGCTATGCTTGCCCTGAACGGCTCTATGAGATCAAAAACGAGTGATACCCTGCCGTATTCGACTGCGTGCAAGAAGCCGTAATACGGATCAAGCCCTTTTGCATAGATAATCCCCAACATTTCATTTGCAACGAGGCTGTAAAGGAAGTTGAGCAAAGAATTGAAAGGATCTTTTGCGGGGTGGTAATTTCTTCCGTGAAATTCAATGTAAGGTTCGAGCAGTTTTCTTATGTTGGAAAAATAAATTGACGACACAATGCCTTCTATTCCCCTGATTGCATTTATTGAATTTGCATTTTCGAGTCTTCTTGCATTCATTTTAATTTCTTCAAGCCCGGTAATTTCCTCTTTTTCACTTCTGAAAAACCTTTTGAGCATCGAGATTGAATTTGTAATTTTGGAGCGAATGACTTTTTTGCTCAATGATATTTTCTTCGATTTATCGGACAGTTTGTCGAATTGCGATATCCTGAGAAGAATGTTTTTTGAAAATGCGGGAAGAGTGCTACCGATAAACCTGCCGTACATTGTAAGAAACGTTATCGGAATGTTGTTTTTCATTGCAAATCTCATTGCCTGAGTTGTAACCTGGACGTGTCCGTAGATCAAAATCCTTTCGACTTTAAAGTCCGGCACTGACAGTATCACTTCTTTATTTTTTACAACAAGGAAGCGGTGCTCTTCCTTTCGCAACACCGCTCCCTGCGTGTTTAAATAAAGAGTGCTCATTCTTTTAATTTTTCTTTGAGGTAATCGTTAATTTCTTTGAAAGGAAATTTGCTGTCGTTTATGTCCTCGACTTCAATTTCGAAAAGAGAAAGAATTTCTTTAAATTTGTTGGGAAGCACTTCAGGAGAGCCAAATACATTCCTTATTTTTTCTTCGCTCACTCCCTCGAATCCGTGTGCAAACGGCGTTTGATTTCTTAAATCAAGCAGAGACATGTTTGCTCCGGAACGCTTTTCTTCGGTTGATTTGCAAAAATTGATAATTTTCTCAATCCATGCCTCATTATTCGTGTCGTTTTTCTTGAAAAACTCCAGAATGCTTTTGTATGTCGTTCTGTTCGGACTGCTATCCCAGTGAATTTTGTTTTTGTCAAGATAATTCGTCAAATTCGGAACTTTTTTTACCGCATCTTTAAATGTTTTAAAATTATCTTCCTTTTCGATTTTAACATCGAGCAATTTTTCCACGCCGATTTTTAAAATTTCTTCTTCAAACCTGAATACCATACCTATTGCTTCCAAATAATGCTTGGACAGAATGCGTATGCAAAACTCATAATAAAGTTCTTTCCTGAGTTCTTCATCGTTTCCGTTTTTCAGTTTTCGAATGGTGCTTTTCAAATTGTTGAGAAATTTATCCGTTTTGCTTACTCTGTTGTAATAATCGTTAAAAGCGTCGTATGCCGCATTAAAATCGAAATTCGTCCTCAATGCTATTGCTTCCAAAAGTTTGGATTCCTTTTGTTCACTATACGGAAGTTGTTTATAGATGCTCAGTGCAGCTTGATACTCATAATTATCAATAAGCCGTGTAACAAAAGTTTTGATTTCTTTGGAAAGCATTTTTACAGGGAATGAGATTTTTTTAGGTGTACCTTGCCGAGGTATATAGATAAAACGCGCATTTTTGAAAACGGAAAAGTTTAGCAAAATACTGTTGGACATTTGCGGCGTGCCAGGCCCGAGGGCTATATAAATATCGTCATAGTTTTTTATCGTTTCTTCGTTTTTGCGTATAAAACTTTCGGTAAGTTCGAACATTTTGGTAAGATCCGTCGGATTGTCCGTAATTTTTACGGAATGGATTTGCTCTTCGTTGACACCAATGCTTTTCAAGAAGTTTTTGAAAATGTCAAACAGAAAAATCGTATCCTGCTTGTTTTTTAGCTCATCCGCCTGATCCGTTACGAAAAAATAATAATCCGCCGCAGTGTGATTTTCTTGAAATTCCGTTTCTATGAACCAAATAAACGCATTGAGAATGGGGAGCTCAACAATATATTCCTTATGCGGGGTTTTAATTTCTATGGCCCGGTTTGTAGTTTCCGTTTTTCCAATAGAAAATTTGTATTTGCCCATCATTTTAGACAGGCTCTCCGTGATCTTTCTGAAGTCTTTCTCTCTGCTGTTTATCTGCTGGTTATCGAGTCTTATGTCGCTGTTTCCGATTGTGTAAATTACACCGATTTTTGCCATTTTACCCCTCCATCTTTAATTTGATCCATCCGAAAGGATATGCTGCCATTTCTTTTCCGTTGACAATTCTTGTTGCAAAACGGCGGGTTTTGGGGAAAATTTTAGCAGACCTGTTTGCTATGAGATCTGCAAGGACGGGTGCGAGCCTATCGTCCAAATAGTCGCCGGTCATGCCTTTCCAACCTATACCCCATGCGGTTTGCAAGTAAATTGCGTTTTTGTCTTTTTCTATTATATCTATGAGGTTAGCCAATCTTTTCAGAACCAAATCGATAGAAGGTAATTGTCCTCTGTAATTAAGCAAAAATCTCCCGTCTTTTTTAATTTTCTTCAGCGCATATTCGTATGAAATTTTGCAAAGGTTACGGTAAGTATCATCAAACACATTCTTCTTAAACCAATCTTTGTTTTGCAGAACAGATTCCTCCAAAAAGAATTTATCGATATGGATTGCGGTTTTTAGCTCGGTACCGGGTTTCATTGCTTCTACCAAAATCGGCGTTGCCCTATCGATGCTTTCCAATCTTGCATTTCTGCCGAGTGATTTGAAACCTGCGTGCTTTCCGTCATTAGTAACGTCAAATACTTTTACCGTGTTTACCGACAGATTCTTAACAGAGCCGTAAGCGTCGTCAACGCGCACTGTCTTGAGGATATCTTGCTGAGCTTTTTTTCCGAAAACTTTATTTTGAGGATCCTCATTTTTACTGATCTTCCAGAATTCCTTACGCCGCAGCCGCTTGTCTCGTATGTTTGATATCTTCTCGATTTTTTCTTCCAATTGTAGCTTTATTTTAGGATGCTCTTTCAGATAATACCACATCAAAAGCGTGCGCAAGCTGCCTTTGAGCGATGTTGCCGGA
>JALSNB010000061.1 GCA_026987225.1 Caldisericaceae bacterium | reverse complement strand
TTCTTGCAACTTCAAAGATCGACGAGTGGTCCAGAATTAAAAACAAAGTTTCCTCTGTTGACACGGTATTCAAATTGTCTTCCGAAGGCGTGCCGGATCAGATTCACCTTTCTCCGGATCAGTGGCGAATTATCGCCTTGTTGGGCAAGGGCCTCACAATCAGGGAAATTGCTTTGAGGCTTAACAAAACCGTAATTGATGTCTCAAAGGATGTTTATGCATTGGTTGCTCTCCGTGTCGTAAAAGAGGTAGGCGAAAAAGATCCCGATCAGGGCAAACTCGTTAAGAAAAAAGCTGCACCGAAAAGCTTTTTAAAAAAACTAATGGAAAGGTTGAAACGCTTATGAAAAGATACAAAATCGTTATCTCCGGGCCGTTTGCCGCAGGCAAAACAACTTTCATAAAAACAATTACGGAAATTGCGCCTATTGATACCGAAGCAAAGACTACTAAGCATAATGAGTCCGCAGTAAAGGATTCCACAACGGTTGCGATGGATTTCGGAAGGATTACCGTGGACGGAGAAAATGTGTTGCATATATTCGGTACACCGGGGCAGTTCAGGTTTAACTACATGTGGAGCATTCTGGGTAAGGATGCGCTTGGCATAATTGTTATTGTTGATTCGAGTGCACCGGATACATTCGAAGATGCAAAAGACATGGTGAATTTTTTCAGAGTTAAGACGGATGCACCGATTCTCGTTGCTCTTAACCATTTTGACGGAAAAAACGGTAAAGTTACAAAAGAAGAAATTAGAAAGATTTTAAGTTTACCGGAATGGATTCCCGTTGTGGATACGGACGCAAAAGACAAAGAAAGCGTAAAAAACGTGCTTCTTCAACTTTTTAATCTCATACTTTCCGGAAGTTAGTTTTGAGAATTTTTTATATGGTATATAATTAAATTTAGTGAACAAAAAGAAAGGAGGCTTTTTGGTATGAAAGCTAAAAAATTGTTGGTATTAGTAATTGCAATCCTCATGGTTGCAACCGTATTCG
>JALSNB010000060.1 GCA_026987225.1 Caldisericaceae bacterium | reverse complement strand
TTCTTGCAACTTCAAAGATCGACGAGTGGTCCAGAATTAAAAACAAAGTTTCCTCTGTTGACACGGTATTCAAATTGTCTTCCGAAGGCGTGCCGGATCAGATTCACCTTTCTCCGGATCAGTGGCGTATTATCGCTCTGTTGGGTAAGGGCCTCACAATCAGGGAAATTGCTTTGAGGCTTAATAAAACCGTAATTGATGTCTCAAAGGACGTTTATGCGTTGGTTGCCCTCCGTGTCGTAAAAGAGGTAGGCGAAAAAGATCCCGATCAGGGCAAACTCGTTAAGACAAAAGCCGCGCCTAAAAGCTTTTTAAGAAAACTAATGGAAAGGTTGAAACGTTTATGAAAAGATACAAAATCGTTATTTCCGGACCTTTTGCCGCAGGCAAAACAACTTTCATAAAAACAATTACGGAAATCGCACCTATTGATACCGAAGCGAAGACTACTAAGCATAATGAGTCCGCAGTAAAGGATTCCACAACGGTTGCGATGGATTTCGGAAGAATTACCGTTGACGATGAGAACGTCTTACATATATTCGGTACACCGGGGCAGTTCAGGTTTAACTACATGTGGAGTATTTTGGGAAAGGATGCGCTTGGTATAATTGTTATTGTTGATTCGAGCGCACCGGATACATTCGAAGATGCAAAAGATATGGTGAATTTCTTCAGAGTTAAGACGGATGCGCCGATTCTCGTTGCCCTTAACCATTTTGACGGAAAAGACGGTAAGGTTACAAAAGAGGAAATTAGAAAGATTTTAAGTTTACCGAAATGGATTCCCGTTGTGGATACGGATGCAAAAGACAGAGAGAGTGTAAAAAACGTTCTTCTTAAACTTTTGGATCTAATAATTTCAAGAAGTTAATTTTGAGAATTTTTTATATGGTATATAATTAAATTTAGTGAACAAAAAGAAAGGAGGCTTTTTGGTATGAAAGCTAAAAAATTGTTGGTATTAGTAATTGCAATCCTCATGGTTGCAACCGTATTCG
>JALSNB010000059.1 GCA_026987225.1 Caldisericaceae bacterium | reverse complement strand
AAGATAACCTTGGAAATGTAATTCCTTTTTCAAAAATTAAATATTCCCTCAATGACAATTCTTTTAAAACATATTTACTTGCCCTTCTGCTTAAATCGGATTCTGCCTTTTGTATTTCCAATAAGGATGAGGACGTTACCAGTAATTTAAGCTCGGGCAAATCATCGTAAATCAATTTTAATTCTCTTGACCAATTCGGGTATTTATGCACTTCGTCCAATAGCAGAAGATATCCGTTGTCCAAAGCAAAATCCGTTGCCAAATCATACAATGTATTATTTTGAAAAAACAAATCGTCTAATGATACATATAAAGTTTTTTTGTCTTTCGGAGCATATTTTTTTGCATACTGTAATAATAGTGTTGTTTTGCCTACTCCTCTGGCTCCTTTTATGATTGAAATACGATCCTTGTCATCTAATTCGTCTAGTAAATAACGTGTTATTTTTAAAGAGGTATTCCTAATTTTTTTTGCTGATTTTATTTGCAAACTTTCCATATTGTTTCTTTTGGGTTGCAAATATAATAATTTTTTGTGGTTTAAAGGTAACAAAATATGAATATATTGCGGTGGGTAATAAACACACCTTTAATTCTGGGCTTCTCGTAGAGGGGATGTGCGGACGGATTGGGGAGGTTTACACACCCCTGGCCCCTCTCGTAGAGGGGAATGAACGGACGGGAACTTTATATTTTTTAAACGTAGCGCTGGAAAGCTCCCCTCTTAGAGAGGGGCAGGGGGTGTGTTTGTGCGTTCCGTCGGTTTTTTCTTATGCCTTTCGTTATTTCATTCGCAGACGTTTCTGCAAATAGGCCGATATGACGCCGGTATAACCTTCCGCAACGTCCACGGGAACGTAATCGATACCGTAATCATAGAATAATTCCCGGAACCGGTTGAAATATTCCCGCTGTTTTTCCAGATAATGTTTGCGTATTTCCTGCGGATACAGATTCAGTTTTTCACCGGTTTCCGTATCCACAAACCGGACGGGACGGTTTT
>JALSNB010000058.1 GCA_026987225.1 Caldisericaceae bacterium | reverse complement strand
AACGGAAAGAAGCACGCGATGGAATTCAACAATCCGAAATCCGACATCACGGAACAGCAGATTCACGATTTGATGCAGGGCATTATAGACAAAAATATCTTCACAACAAGAAACGGAGACCTCACATCCATTGTTGACGGCGGAATCGTAACGCGCACTTTCCACGATCTCGTTCCGTAAATTCGCATGCCCGCCCTTGAGGCGGGCTTTCACAGGAGGTGAATCGTTATGACAGTTGAAGAACTAATGAAAATCATAGCAAATCTCGGATTTCCGATAGCAGTGTCAATCTACCTGCTCGTAATTTTCGGAAACAAACTGGACAGGCTCTCAAACGCAGTGGAAAACCTTGCACGTTTTATAGACGGGCTGAACAAAAAATGAGAAACATAAATTACATTATACTTCACCACTCGGCAACGGCCCCGATGCTGAACGAAAGCGACAGGGACGGAAGCGGCATTTCGGAGGTTATTTGCAAAAGGGCACGGGCACATTGGGAAAGCGAATTTCCGCTTTACAGGTGTGACTATCATTTTCTCATAGGAAGAAGCGGCAAAGTATTCAAAGGGCAACCCGTGGAGCTTCCCGCATGGCATGCAACGAATTATAAGGTAAATCTGGAAAGCATAGGGGTATGTTTCATAGGAAACTTTCAAACGGGCATTATGCCGAAGGCACAGTTCGAAGCGGGCGTTGCACTTGTAAGAAAGCTCGTTTACATGTTCGACGTGCCGATTAAAAACGTTTTGAGGCACAAAGACGTTGTTTCCGACATTACGCACCGTGCGAATTCGACGCTCTGCCCCGGAAAAAACTTTCCTTATCTCTCACTGCTCTCGCTTATCAACAAAGCACCCTTTGAGGATATACCACCTGATTACAAATATTTTAAAGAGATAGAATTTTTGAAAAAGCACGGAATAATGGAGGGCGAAAACGGAAAGTTCAATCCGAAAGCGTTTGCAAGCAGAGAAGAACTTGCGCTCGTCGCATACAGAATCC
>JALSNB010000057.1 GCA_026987225.1 Caldisericaceae bacterium | reverse complement strand
AAACATTGCACTTTCGAATGAAATTGCCTCCCTTACGGAACGCATGAACGTGGATACGCTCGAAGTGATATCCGTTGCGAACACGCACAAGAGAGTTCATCTTCTCACTCCCGGCATAGGTGTGGGAGGGCATTGTATTCCGTATTCCTCCCTGTATATTTTTGACAAAACGGACGAAATAAAACTCCCGATGAAACTTTTGCATACGGCAAGGGAAATAAACGATTCAAGGCCTCTGGACATATTGAACCTGATAGAAAACAAATTGGAAGAGCAGGGGAAAGGTATAGAAAACAGTAATTTTGCAATTATAGGCGTTGCGATGAAGGACAATTCTTCAGATATATCGGAGAGCCCGGCAATGCGTTTAAAAGATATAATTCTTCAAAAAGGCGGAAATGTAAAGTGGTTCGATCCTAATGTAAAAGGTAATTTTCCGCTGAAAACGAATAATCTGAAAGATGCGTTGAAAAATGCGGATGTTATCATCATACCGATAAAGCAGGACAGCATTAAAATAAAAGAAGACGATATTTTGTCTCTTGCAAAAAATAACGCCGTGCTGTTCGATGCAAGAAGGATCTTAAACAGGGACAAACTCACAGAGCAAGGAATCGTTTATCTTACAGTATGAGGATTTACGTTGCCGGAATTCCGGTTGACAATGTTGACAGAAAAGAAGCGCTCGGCACAATAGAAAAATTCTTAAAAGAGGGCAAACCTCACTTTGCCGTTGCCATTAATCCTGAAAAAATTTTGAAAGCACATAGAGACGGCGAACTCACAAGTATCTTAAAAAATAGCGATTTAAATTTTGTTGACGGTATCGGTGTAATCTGGGCCTCAAAAATTTTTTACGGAGAGCGGTTTAAAGAAAGGGTTCCTGGGATAGACCTTTTCCTGAACGTTTTGCATCTTGCCGAAGAAAAAGGATTTTCCGTTTTTTTGCTTGGCTCGAAAGAAGAGGTTGTGCAAAGTGCCGTAAAAAACCTTAAAGAAAAACAT
>JALSNB010000056.1 GCA_026987225.1 Caldisericaceae bacterium | reverse complement strand
TCTTCTCCGAAGAGACCGAAAGTTTCACGGCAGTATTTACAACAGCAATAGCCAGTGCATTCCTTTGCCCCAATTTCTTAAAGAAACCTGTTTCATTTTCTTTCATCTTCGGAAAGAAAATATCCACTAAAAGTTCGTCTGATTTCAAAACCGTTTTACCGGGTCCTGTAAAAAAATCTTCTACCGATATAACTCTTTCTGAATTTTTGCTCTTTAATTTAAGTTTCGCTTCTTGCGCAAAAAGCGCCGTAATAGTATCACCGGCCGGAGAAGCATTGGATACATTTCCACCTATTGTGCCTCTGTTTCTGATCTGCGGTGAGCCGACGCTCTTACATGCATCAAGCAGAACCGTTCCATATTTGCGAATCGTGTCCGACTCTATTATATCCGTATGCGTGGTAAGCGGTAGAATATGAATCTCGTCTCCTTCCGTAAAAATACCCTTAAGCTCTTTTACATAACTTATGTCAAGAATATTATTTTCTTTTACCATATTACTTTTAAGCCTGACAACAAGATCCGTTCCCGCAGCAAGTATTTTCACATCACCCTTTAATTCTTCCAGAAGCTGAAGTGCTTCCTGAAGCGTTTCAGCTCTGTGGTAATTAAGCTCCTTTATCATTTTCATGAACCTCCTTCTCCGTTTTTATATGTTCAATTGCTCCTTTCATTACGGCAATTACTTCCCCTATAATTGATATTGCCACTTCAAACGGCGTCTCACTATTAATTGCAAGGCCAATTGGTGCAAAAATATCGTTTAAAAAGTCATGGGGCACTCCGAGTTTTTCAGCTTCTGCAAAGCACTTATTTCTTCTGTTTAAACTACCTATCATTCCTATGTATGCAAATTTTATATGTTTTTTATAAAGTTCGTTTAGAATCACAGGATCGTATTTTCCGCCTGCAGTAACAATTACCACGTATGCTCCTTCCCTTATCTCCATTTTTTTAATGGCGGTATCGAATTCTTCGTCAAAAACTTTTGCATTTTTAAATTTGTTTTTGTCAACAAACT
>JALSNB010000055.1 GCA_026987225.1 Caldisericaceae bacterium | reverse complement strand
ATTTTAACTTTACTCATTTACCTCGTTTTTTCCGTTGTTTTACTTTTAACTCCCCACGCTTTTATAAGCGGGTTGAGAAATGATTTTATAACAAGCCTTGCGTTCTTTATATTTGCATTGTCATTTTTTGCTTTCTTTTTCATGCGCTTTCCTCATAAGGCAAAGCGTATTATAGAAAAAATATCTTCAAAATTTTCCGGCAGTAAAATCGATGTTTTAAGGTTAGAGAAAAGCATAGACGAATTTTCCGAAGGATTGCGCCTCTTTTTCTCCGGCAAAAAAGTATATTCCGCTCTTACCGTGCTCGTTGCGTTCGGTGCGCAGGTTCTGTTTTTGTTCCTTACGCCTCTTTCTTTTAAAGTCTTAAGCCTTTCGTTTTCGTTAAAGGAAATTCTTCTTACTCAGATTGCCGTGCAGTTTACGACGAGCATCGGTGCGACGCCCGGAGGAATAGGTATAATGGATGCCGCTTTCGCCGCATTTTTCAAGCCGTATGCTCCGCATCACATCGCTCAGCTTACATTTATTTACAGATTGGTTTCTTTCTACCTTCCTACGCTCATAGGAGGGCTCTATTTCTATAAGCTTTTGAGGGAAGAGCGATTTTTGAAAAATTGACACCATTTTTGCGGAAAGTCTGAAAATTTACCCTTTATAAAACCCTTATAAATAAAGGTTTTCTTTGAAATATAATTTTTCAGGTAATAATAAATTTCATTGCACGCAAAGAAACCCTGTATTTTTCAGACTTTTTAATACCCGTTTTTTCGCATTTTGGGCGTTTGTAGGTAAAATTATACGTATTTTTTCAAAGTCGGGCCTTAAAATGGATTTAAATGCCAAAAGTCGAATAAATCCTTATAAACACAGCTTCTTTTATAGCTAAATTCTGCTTATTGACATACAAACATTTGTTCGTATAATTAAAACATGAACAGAATTATAATGCATGTTGACATGGATGCGTTTTTTGTTTCCGTGGAAGTTGCGGAGAAGCCGTATCTCAGAGGAAAACCGGTTGCCGTTACCG
>JALSNB010000054.1 GCA_026987225.1 Caldisericaceae bacterium | reverse complement strand
AAAAATTTCTTAGCTCTAAAAATTTTTTTAAACTCGTTGTACTCATTAAATCTCCTCCTATCTTTTAAAATAACACTTTTACATTTTATATCGCCAATAACACATTCGTATATTCCAAAATTCTTTCCATATCTTCATTACATTCTTTCATCTTTTGTTTGTTTCGTTCCTCTCCATTTTCCGTTTAAACCGTTTTCTCTTTTTCATCTTTTGAGGAAATTACGGAAGAGGATTTTTGAGATGAGAATTCGTAGATAAGATTTTTTGCAACTAATTGAAGAATAGGAAGAATTAACAGAGAGTATTTTGGGAGCGATATTCATGGAAGTTACGGGATAAACGGATAGGTAATCGAACAAGTTTGATAGAGATGACTTTCGGAAGTAATTGAGAAAGTTGAGAAACAGTATCGGATAAACGTAGTATGGAACGGATAATCCGAAGGGGGAATATTGAGTTTCCATAGCACCTCTTGTTCGGCTATTCTTTTTTGCTTACCAAACATTCATTTCACACCGCCTCCTTCGGCAAAAAGGTTTGTTTTTTTACTTTTCTTACCGTATTGTAATTATTTTTTTTAGTCAAGGGGTTTGAGGGAAAATTTAGGTAAAATTATTTAAAAAGTTGAAACTCATTAATTTACCGGTAGTTATGCGGAGATTATATTTGCAAATATTACAAATTACTTTTTTTTATTTTTTACTTGTTTTTATTTTATTTCCCTTTATTTCCTATTACTTGTTTTACTGCTTGCTTACACTTAGTTTATAAAAATTGACAAAATTCGTTCCGTTGAATATAAATATCTTCCGTTTAATTTAAATGTAAAAGTAAAATATAATTATACGTTTGTTTTGTATCTTTACGGAATCATATTAAAAACAATTTAAGTATTCACTCTTTTTTGCCATTGTAAAATATCCGTATTCATTCTCATTTTGTCCTATTCGTACCTGGTACCAATAGGACATTTTCCGAAGTATTGACTGAAATGTATTTTTAAATACAATATATATAAAATTTTATATATTGAGGAGATTATGAAGAAATACTTTAAAAAATTATTGGAAGAAGGGATTTATGCAAACGAGAGGAACGGATTTGTCGCTTCACTTTTCGGGGCGACGGGCTTTATCAGTTTTTATATTCTCCATTTGCTAAAGAAAAGCCCTCTCTACGGCGAACAGATAAGAAACAAAATCTACTCCGCAACAAACAAAACGTGGAAACCGAATCCGGGATTTATCTATCCGATCCTAAAGGAAATGAGAAAAGAAAAACTCATAGAGGGAAAGTGGGATTTGAGCGGCACTCACCCGCGCCATATCTACGAAATTACGGAAAAAGGGTTGGGGCAATACGCAAGAACGTATGAGATCTTAAAAATAAAATTCAAGGAGCTAAATTACATTGCAAAAAAACTGGACAGGGAGGTGTTCAATGAGTGATGCGATTGTCGTAGAGAATCTCAAAAAAGTTTACTCAAACGGTGTCGAAGCGGTAAGAGGGATAAGCTTTTCGGTGCGCTACGGAGAAATTTTCGGTTTTTTAGGCCCCAACGGAGCGGGGAAATCCACAACAATCAAAACAATAATAGGGCTTTTGAAGCTAACCGAAGGAAAAATCGTGTTGGACGGATTTGACGTATCAAAAGATTCTTACAAGGCGCGCCTTGCAAAAGGGTATGCATCGCAGGAAACGGCAGTTGACGACAGGCTCACCGCATACGAAAATATCTATTTGCAGGGAAAATACTTTCATATGAAAGACAGTGAAATAGAAAAGCGGGCAAAAGAGCTGCTCACAATGTTCGGACTGTGGGAAAGAAGAAACGATCTTGTGGAATCGTTCTCGGGCGGAATGATGAAGAGACTTGACATTGCGGCTGCCCTTATTCATCAGCCCAAAATACTGTTTTTGGACGAGCCTACATTAGGGCTTGACATACAGACGAGAAGCGCCATATGGGAATACATAAAAAAATTCAAAGAAAACGGTATGACGATTTTCCTCACAACGCACTATCTCGAAGAAGCGGACGAACTGAGCGACAGAGTTGCAATTATCGATCACGGCAAAATTATGGCACTCGACAAACCCGGAGTTTTGAAATCGCAGATAGGCGGAGACCTTATTACTCTGACATTTGCGGAAAACAACAAAAACACGGAAAAATTCCTCGATGCCCTGAAAGGAAAAGAAGGCATAAAATCGGTTTCCAAAATGGAGAATGGCGTTTACAGCATCGTTGTCGAAAAAAACGGAGACAAGATGATTCCGGAACTGTTTGGCATCGCTTCTTCGATGAACGTGCAAATAAGCTCGGTAAGGCTCAAGCGGCCCACTCTGGACGACGTGTATATGAAATACACGGGAAAAACGATAAGGGAAGCGGAATCAAGCAGGGAAGAAAGCAGAAAAACGAGAATGATAACAAGGAGGTTAAAGAGATGAGAGCGTTGATAACGGATTCATACTACGTCGCATGGAGGGAACTCAAAAAATACTTCAGGCAGAAAACAAGAATGATCGTTACCGTAATTCAGCCTTTTCTCTGGCTCGCACTCATGGGCAATGCGATGAGCGGGCTTACAAACAATCCGATGGCGGCACAATTCCTCGGCACGGGAAATTACCTCACGTTTATGACGCCGGGTGTTGTGCTTATGACGGTAATGTTTTCGAGCATTTTTTCGGGCACGACGGTTGTGTGGGACAGGCGGTTCGGGTATCTTGACAAACTTCTTGCCGCACCGATAAAGCGCGGGGCGATTCCGTTCGGAAAGATGTTTGCAGCTGCGGTGCAAGGGCTTATTCAGGCCGTAATAATCGTAATCGTTGCGCTTCTCTTCGGAGTGCATTTTAAAAGCGGCATATTGGGCATTCTCGTAATACTGCTCATTGCAATGCTTCTCTCCTTTATACTTGCCGGATTTTCGCTTGCGCTTTCCGTAAAAATAAAAACGATCGAAACGCTCATGGCGGTTATAAACCTCTTTATGATGCCTTTGATGTTTGCAAGCAACGCACTGTTTCCGATAAACGTAATGCCCAAATGGCTTCAAATTATCGCAAAGATCAACCCGATCACGTATGCAATCATACCGATGAGAGACCTTACGGTAAGCGGCTGGACGCAGCACGTCTGGCTGTATACGATTGTCATTCTGCTGATAGATGCCGCCGTAATGCTCTGGACAAATTGGGTATTTAAAAATGCAGTCTCGGAATAAAATCGAAATAAATTACAAATATTGCGGGGCGGGCGGAGAGTGCATCTCCGTTTGCCCTTTCCACGAAAAAATCTGGGCCTATGAGGAAGTGGAATTCGAGCAATTTCTTAAGGGAAAGGTAAAAAAGATGCGCCCGGTTGCCGTAAATATGTCTCTGTGCACAGGTTGCGGAAGGTGCGCTTCTTACTGCCCGGTAGGCGCAATTTCGGTAAACGGCAAAGGACAGAGGCCCCTCCTTATAGCGCTTGCAAGCTGGATTACACACCCGGAAAAAGTAAAAATAGATCTCAACAAAAAACATATTGAAAACGTAAAGAAATACTTCTGATTCGGCCAGTCCCCGATATTTAAATTTTTCAATTTGACAAAAAGCGGAAAAATTGTTATACTTTTAAAAAATATTGGGGGGCATTATGAAAAAAATCATCGCATTTGTCTTAGCGGCACTGATTCTCCTTCCCGTGCTTTTTACCGGAACGGCGCAAGCAACTCTCGGCGCACCGGAAAATTTCAAAGCGTACGGATTCGGAGATGTAATAAAACTCGAGTGGGAATATAAGGGATACGGCGGTTCGGAAGCGCTTGATTTCCTTATATACGAATATGACTTTACAACTCTGAAATGGAAAGAGCTCGGTTCGGTAGAATACCCGAAAACATCTGCCGAAATTCGTTCCGAAAATTACGGAAGGCATGTTTTCAAAATGAGGGCAATGGTGGAGCTATCACCTTTCAACAAGATTTACAGCGCATTTTCCGACACGAACGCAGCATATCTGCTGAAAAAGCCGGATTTCATATCGGTAAGTGTAAACAAGCTCGGGACTCCGAATTTCAAAGGCAGTTCGGCCGTATCAATCGAATGGGGAAAAATTAAAAATCACCCGTTTTCGACTCACGTCGGCGTTTACAGAAAAACGGCAGGTTCGGATACGTTCAAAGTTCTTGCATACGTCGAAAAATCCGAAACCGGATACAAGGATTCGTCAGCAAAACCGAATACTGAATACATATACGGCATAAGTTTGCTGCGCAAAAATTCGAATGACGGGAGTGACATATCGTCCGCTCTGGATCAGAAAGGCACGATAAAAACCTTGCCCGAATCGCCAAAGAATTTCTCCGTAAAGGTAAAAGGCGGCACCGTTTTCTTCAAGTGGACGCAGAATAAAAATTGTAACGGGCTGAAACTGTATAGGAAAAACGGAACGGTTATCTGGAAATTAGTCGGCACGTTGAAAAAGGAATCTAACAATGCATTTCTGAAAAATCAGGCACCGGGAAAATACGTTTATCAACTTGTTTCTTACAATGAAAGCGGAAATTCCCCGTATGCGCCCATTCAAACGGCATACGTTCTAAAAACACCTGCAGGGCTTAAAGCGTTTGCAGTGAGCGATAACAGGATAGATCTGAAGTATGATTTACCGGATGCAAACGCAACGGAAATAAACGTTTATGCAAGCGTCAACGGCAAATCGTTCGTGCTTCTCGGAAGCGCCGACGCATCGCGTAAGTACCTGACAATAAGGAGCCTCAGGCCAAATACGAAATACTATTTTAAAATTACGTTTTCGCGCGGCGGGGAAAGTGTGTCCCTTGCATCAAACATAGCAACGGCAGCAACGCTTAAAGCGCAATCCGTGCCCGATGCACCGACAAACCTAACGGCGGCAGTGTCGGGAGCGCAAAGCATAACAATAAAGTGGACAGATAATTCGGAAAACGAAAAGAATTTCGTTATAGAAAGAAAAGCGGAAGGCGGCACGTACAAAGAAATAGCAAGAACCGTTGAAACAAGCTTTACGGATAATTCCGTCTCTCCGAATACGACATATTACTACAGGGTAAGGGCATTTAACGGAAAGGGGTATTCGGGATACACAAACAGCGTCTCCGTAAAGACTCTTCCGTCGGCAGTGAAAAAAACGGTAATTGCGCTCCAACCGGACAGCAAAACGATGACCGTAAACGGAGTAAAGCAAGAGATAGATCCCGGTAGAGGAACAAAACCCGTAATAATACCCAAATGGAGCAGAACAGTTGTTCCCATACGTGCAATTGTAGAAGCATTGGGAGGAACAATAAGTTGGGACGGTAAAGAGAGAAAAGTTACAATAAACTTTA
>JALSNB010000053.1 GCA_026987225.1 Caldisericaceae bacterium | reverse complement strand
AGGATGGTCGTAGCATTTCATTTCTTACTCACCCTCGGGCATTATGATCCATAGAAGCAGGTAGAGAAGAAATACGATAAGGGCACCTCTTGGAATAAATATGAGCAGGACAAATATGATTCTCACTACAGTAGGATCGATGTTGAGATATTCACCGATACCACCGCACACACCGCCCAGCATTCTGTTGCGCACGGATTTATGCAGTTTTTTGGGATGCGCTTCCTCTTCCTTTACTTTTTCCGCACACTCCTTGCAGTAGAGCTTTCCGTTTATCACAACTGCTTCTTCCGGGCATACGGCCTTTCCGCATTTTGTGCATACGCCTACCGCATCTCTTTTCGGGTCGCTATAACATTTCATTCTGTTTTACCTCCTCTTTTAGGTAGCATGATAACTATTCCCAATATGATAAACAGGCCTCCGAAACCGAATATTCTGATGTAGTTGTAAAATTTTTCCGATACGTGGAAAAATGACGGGATAAGCAGGATTATACCTATGCCCAAAAGTGTGAGGCCCGAGATAATTTCTTTTGAAGAATATTTGAAAATCCCTCCTGATATGAGAAGTGCAAGCCCTATGGAAATGATAATCGATGTAATGAGCATTAAAAACGAGTATTGCAAAATGTGCAGTGCAAACAAAACGAAACTTATCCCTATAAAGAGCATCGATAAGTAGCTTGCAAGATCTTTTTCCTTTAAGAGAACCTTTTTAACGGAATAGAAAATTCCTTCGATAAGAAGAAATAATCCTAAAAACGTCAGTGTGAACGAAACGTCCGGTATGAAATGAGAGAGTATATAGCTCAGCCCGAACGTAACGAGCAAATTCCCGATTGTAAAACGTGTTTCGATGTTATCCATTCGTATCACCTCCCGATGAGTTTTACCGCTCCGGTAGAAATTACATCGATGTAAACGAAATTGCTTGCATCTTTATCCGTAATGTAAAAACCGTTTTCGTATGAAAAATTACCGCTTGTTTGCACCGTTCCTTCGCTTAGCAAGGACTTGAAGCTTATTTTTGTAGGCCAATT